>CAVKAH010000103.1:0-8226 GCA_963654095.1 Oscillospiraceae bacterium | reverse complement strand
CTGACAGATGGATGACAGATATCGTAAACAAAGATTACCTATTATCAATATAACTATCTGATATACAGACATATATATATTTCAATGACAGAATGACAGATTTTTCCAAAAGTAATCTACGACTTGCATACTGGGGTGTTCAGTCCAAAGCCTTCTCTAACAGAACCAAGTCGATACCTTCGATGCCATTAAAATCGCAGGGGACGATGCCTATCTCGTCATATCCGAGGTGATGATATAGGGTTCGAGCTGCTTTGTTCTTGGCTTGCGTATCCATGCGAAGGTCTTTACATCTTTCTTGCCGAGCATACTCCTCGTAATAGGCAACGAATGCTTTTCCGATGCCTTTTCCAGAACAATCAGGATCTACTACGAGAGTGTGCAGCACCATAACCTCGTCATCGCATGCCTCAACCTGCCAGTTTCCCTTAGCATAAGAATCCATTTGCTTATGGTTGATGATGGCTGTCGCTTCTATTTTTCCATTTTGTTCATATACAAAGATCTCACCACGCTGCAATGCTTGTAATGCAGTATCGCGAGTGGGATATACGCCTCTTTGCCATCCAATGCAGGCAAGTCCCTTTTCCTCCAAATCTAACACCTTATTATATATAGAGACTATGCCATCGATGTCGTGGCTGGTAGCTTTTCTTATCATAGTTTTTCTTGTTTTTTTCTTGCGTGCAAAAGTACAGAATAATGATAACATAGCAAAATGCGAAGTTATGCATTTGCGACTTTTGAACAAAATGAGTACCTTTGCACGCAACTAATGCCGTATTGTAAGGCATATCTCTTATGAACGCGACAAATTATCATGGATACATTACAAAATATATTAATTCAGACAAGCGACTTCCTTTGGACTTATATCATCATCACGATATTGGTGTGTTGCGCCATCTTCTTTACTTGGCGTACCCGCTTCGTACAGTTTCGTCTTATTGGCGAGATGTTTCATCTTTTGCTGCATCTCGACAAAGTGCAACCAAACGATATAGGTCCAGATGAGCTTTCTGCAGAAATAAAGGTGGATGGAAAGATGAAGCACATATCATCCTTCCAAGCTTTTGTCGTAGCGTTAGCGAGTAGGATAGGTACGGGAAACTTAGCAGGTGTAGCAACAGCCATAAGCATCGGTGGTCCAGGAGCAGTCTTCTGGATGTGGATGCTTGCCTTGCTTGGTTCATCGTCAGCTTTCATTGAGTCAACCCTTGCACAACTATACAAGCGAAAAGGCGAGACTTCATTCTACGGAGGCCCTGCCTATTACATGAAATATGGATTAGGAAAAGGTTGGATGGGTATCATCTTCGCCGTACTTATGATTATCACCTTTGGCTTTGCCTACAATACCGTGCAGAGTAACACCATTTGTGCGGCGTGGGAGAAAGCTTTCGGCTTCGACACTACCACTATGGGCATTGTGCTTACGGTATTGACCCTTATAATCATCTTCGGTGGTATTCAACGAGTGGCGAAATTCTCTTCAGCTATAGTACCCGTTATGGCACTTGCCTATCTGGCACTTGCCATCGGGGTAGTACTATGGAATATCACTCTCCTCCCCAAGGTGGTGATAACTATCTTGGAGAATGCCTTTGGTTTCAATCAGGCTGCGGGTGGTATGATAGGCGTAACGATAATTCAGGGAATTAAGCGTGGTTTGTTCAGTAATGAGGCTGGCGAAGGTAGCGCACCAAACGCAGCCGCCGTAGCAACTGTCTCCCACCCCGTGAAGCAAGGATTGATACAGGCATTAGGTGTATTTACCGACACATTGGTAGTGTGCTCATGTACAGCGTTTATCATCCTCCTTAGCGGTGTAGACGTTACTGCTTCCAGTGGCATACAACTTACTCAGGAAGCCCTAACTCATGAGATCGGCGGCATCGGCAATGCTATTGTAGCAATAATGATTTGGCTTTTTGCCTTCAGTAGTGTCATAGGCAACTATTACTATGGAGAGACAAATATCAGATACATCAAAGACTCCAAATGGTGCATCTTCATATATCGCCTTGTAGTGGCAGCTATGGTTATGATAGGAGCTGTGGTATCTCTCGATTTCGCATGGAGCATGGCAGACATCACTATGGCATTGATTACCGTTTGCAACCTCGTCGCTATCGTGATGTTATCACGTCAGGCAATATTTTTACTCCAAGATTATCGCAGACAGAAGAAAGAAGGCAAGAACCCTGTATTCAATAAGAACCTGATGCCAGAAATATCAGATAAGTTGGAGGCGTGGTAATCCTAATAAAGATAGAACATACGTTCCATCATTTGCCATTTCTGGTCCGACGTAGCATCAGCAGCACAATCTTGAAACATAGCTACATGTCTTTCCCATTCTTCTTGGCGAGGCAATGTAGCAAGATTCTGCATTGCTTCGTCCCAATTAAAATCTAGAGGGGCATCAACAATCATAACTAGTCGGTTTTGCAGAATGTATATTTCCATTTCAAGGATACCAACTTTTTTAATCCCTTCTTCTATCTCGTGCCAGAAATGTTGTTTATCGTGAGCCTTCTTGTATTCTTTAATAAGTTCACAATCATCCTTTAATTCCATTGTCTGTACGAAACGTTTAGTTGGTTGTCCATACTCTTTGCTTCGATATCCTTCGGTTTCCATACTTTATGATTATTTATTGTTATGTTGTTTATTACACTCACATCTCGTTTTAGAACCTAAACATAAGTTTTACCCTCACTCCCTGTTTGTGTGCTGTAGGCAATTCGTTATAATTAAGTCGTCTTACATATTGCACGCTAACCACCTTGAATATATTGCTAATTCCAGCAACAAGTTCCCAATAAGGTTTGTTATGGTTCATCACGTATGTTCCTTCGGGGAAATACATCAAGCGTAAAGACCCTTGGTTCTTTTGCAAATAAGGATTATTCTTGCTTGTTAGATCTCCCCATAAGCATTTGAAGCCTATATATTCACGCCACTTGAGTTTCTTTATAATAGGTATACGGTTAAGTATTTTTCCGTTCATATTCCACCATACGTCTACACTTGCATAGCGGTCGTTCAGGAACTCCATGTTGTTTATCAGATTGAAAGTACCATATTGGGCTATATACGACAGGTTGGCGGCTGGCATTATCAGTAAGAGATACGGCACTTTGTTCCACTGTACTCCTGCTCTTGCGTCAACATTCAAATCACCCCAGCTATTAAGGAAGAACCGTTTATAGAACGTTGCTTCGGTAAAATTGTAATTATAATCTCCACCTAAAACGCCTTTAAGTCCTACGGTATGTGCTAAAGTGAATATTGGAGCCTCCTTGTTTGCAGATATTCTTCTTTGCTTCGTGTTTATTACTTTCTCTCCTGGAGCAAACCTCAGCATAAACGAAAGCTCCGTAGTGCGTATCTTTCCTATCCCCGACAAGTTGTCTTGATTCATCGAAAGGGGAATGAAATGTAGGTTTCCGCAAGCCTCGTTCTCTTCGGTCTTTACTTTGAATACGGTTTGCAATCCGCCATACCACTCATAATCGAGAGCCAACTGCTGACGATTGTAGAACATCATCTTGTCTACCTTTGTCCACTTGAATGATGTAAACACATTATCCTTATCCGTAGACAGGAATTTGTCTGATGGTGAACACACGTCATACACAGACGAGAACACTAAATTCCTCTTTGGATATTCGTGTGGAAGATAATGTTTCTCATTAAAAGAATATGTCAACTCGCCATTATAATAATTCTTCTTGCTGTCCCATCCATGAGCATAATAGCCTTTAAAGAATAGGTGCTTGTTCATATTTGCCGTTGTCTGCCCACTTATTCTTGTTCGTGTTCCGTCAATAAAGTTACTTGTTATTATTGTGTTTATAGGACCTATATCAAATTTGCTTGGGGTTTCTTTTGTTCCCGTTTCAACAAAGTTCTCGATAAGAACCTTTATGGCAAAGAGTACATACTTGAAATTCTTGGCTTTCTCCATATCCCTAAGGAACTGTGGCATTCTGTCTTCAGAGCGTGTCAGCGGCACTCTTCTGTTCTGTTGCCAATACATCCTATCGCGAATCTGGGCATCAGGCTCCGTTATTTCTGTCTGTTTCCCCTTAAATCTCTTTGCCGGAATTTCGGTAAAGGAGTAGTTGTCCATTCGGGTATTTCTTATAACGATACCTTTTGAAAGGAAGTTTAATAAAGACAGCTCTGCCACCATGTCGTCTTGCGATAGAACCCATTCTCCGTTATCTTGCCTTGTATATGCCTGTTGTATCTGCATATTCTGAACGAAGTTCACTCCCGACTTCAATGGTAGCGACATATTGCATTGCTTTACGTGCAACGTTGAGTCTTTCACCACCCACAGTTCTCCTCTAAAACCAAAGTCTTGTTGGTTGTTGGGGAGGAACTGAAGATGAAAGCAAGAGTCGCATTCTACCTTCACAGTATCTACAATATAGAAGCGATAGAACTGTATTGCGTCTTTTCCTATCGGACTGGTAAACCTTGCTTGCAGGAGTCTTATCTGGTCATCATATATATCGACATTGCAGAACACGTCTTTAAGCATTGTGTTTATCACCTCACCAGTCTGCACAAAGTTGTTTACGCCTTCTGCTTTCTGTCCTTTAATGATAGTTTTCTCGGCATGAGGATTTTTTCTATATATCTGTTGACTCAATGTTTCGTCAAGCATTACAGGCAGTATCATCTTGTTATTATACGGACAAGCCTCCACCTGATTGAGCATCCAGTCAGACTTTTTAAACTTTTTCGATTCTAAATCCTTTGGCGTAATATCATTAAAGGCTATCGTCATCTTCTGATATTTGTCATACTGATAGAAATCATGATTGCTGATATCCGTACGTTTCTTGGCTGCGATAATCCTTTTCATCAGTTCAACTGCCGGATTATCCTTGCGCTTATATTTCTCCTTTCTTGCTTTAATGGTTACTCCAGTCAGACTTTTGGTATCAGCCTTTAGCGTGATACGCATATTTTGCGGTGTGTTTGCATCTATAAGTATGCGAAGCGTTTGATAGCCAACGGCACTAAATGTAGCATACTTTCCGTTTTGTCTTGTTATAGAGAACCTACCGTATTCATTACTTACAAAATCCTTATTAAGCCCTTTATATCTAATGCTAACGAGGGGTATGCTGTCGCCAGTCTCCTCATCTACCACGACACCCGTTATCTGTTGCGCACAAATATGTATAGTGGCAACAAACAAAAATATGAGTAATGTCTTTAGTCTTGTCATTATAACAATTCTGATAAATCGTGTATTATGCGGTTTGCTATCGGTTCCTTAACCTCATCATCTGTCCACCCCTCGCCTTTTATCCATGTTGTCTTACAACCAGCTTTATATGCAGGGATGATATCTTTATCATAGCTATCTCCCACAACCATTGTTTCAGATGGACTTATCCCTAACTTTTCCACTCCTATAGAGAATATCCTCGGGTCGGGTTTACGTATTCCTACTATTGCCGACTCTATAACATCTTTGAACAAACCATCGAACTCAAACTCTTGTAACACCGTGTTTATATTACCATAGAAATTACTTACCAACACGAGTGGATAGTTATTTTTTATTTGTTTAAGTATTTCTACAGAATGTTTCGTATTGCTTTTTGCAAAGCTATACACATCGTTCAACACCTTTGCGTGATAATCTTCTGCCTCTTTTAAGCCACAGTTTTCCTTTAGGTAGTTCATCTGCAACTGTATCTTTAGGCTAAGCGTATCGAGGAATGTTGACGTTGGTTGAATTATCCTATTGGCAGCCAATGTACGCTCTGCATACACATAAGCAATTCTGAAGTTCTCTTCTTCTACAGGTACGGAACACTTTTTATAAGAACTCCACAATACCTTTCCCCAATGGTTTCCCCCAGTGTCGAGAGTGCCACCATAATCAAAGATATACCCTTTTATCATCAGTTTTCTTCCATCTGTTTGATTATATCCTTGCATAAAGCCTCATGCTCTCTGTGCATATAGATATACATTATATTCATCACTATTATCTCGAACAGCATATAAAGCCACGGCATATCTATCACGCAGCCTATATAAAGGGCTATAGCTCTCATATTGAAAGTGAGCAGATTAGTATATTTCATCAGCGGTCTGCTACCCGCAAGAAATCTCTCCTTTAGTTCTGATGGCATGGCAAGTGGGTTGCCATATTTCTCTGTAGCCATCGCCATCATAGTTTGAAAATTCTTTGAACGTCGTTCCTGTGTGGCGCAATACTTGGCATAATTGAAATAAAAAGCCCTAAAGAAATATGACGACTTAGGATAAGACTTAAATATTTTCCATTGTTCTTCTGACTTATCCAGTTCGCTTCCTTCTTTTCCCAAAAGGAAATATAGATGTATCTGTCTGTAATAGTCAGACAACAGACATTGCGGAGAATGACTCATAATACCTGCCATAAATGCCATTACCCATATCCATATCCCCCAATGAACGTCTGTACCTGGCATATTCTGGAACATCATCCTCATGGCGAGTGCGAAATACACGCAGAAAAACGTTACATCAGCAGAGAAACCATCGAGCACTCGCCCTACAAGAGTCTTCTTTCCAGTCAGTCTTGCTAGTTGTCCATCTGTAGAGTCGCAGAAGTTTGACAGCATCATGAATACTATTCCATATATATTATATTCCAATTCTGTGTGCCAGAACATCCATCCTGCTGCTGCTCCCAATATCATGCCAAGAATGGTTATAGCTGTTGGATGAACGCCAAGTTTCTTCCATATCAATGCGAATACCAATCCTATAGGACGTGTAAAATACACATCGAGCCACTCCTCTGTATCTTTTGATTTCATAGATGCCTGTAGCATCTGCTTGAACGTTGCCATATCTATTGTCTCCTTAAATCTTTTGTTATTATACACTTGGCGATTGCTTTAGCTGCTTCCTCCCTACATGGTGCAAAACTTGGCCAATCGTTGAAGTCTATTATTGCATATTTCCCGTATTCATCTACTATGCAGTCGCCACCATAGACATCAATACCTGTCAACTCTGCGAGTTTTTCAACGTCTGCCTGCAATAGAGCTTTATCAAAGGCTGTATGCAGGGCAATACCATTCTTTTGCTCATCGCCAAACTTAGTATATGTTCCGTCTGTAGGGTAGAAAGTTCTGAAGAAGTCCGTTCCTCTCACGCCATAAAACTTTACGAGGTCTCCTTTCAGATGTGCTGTTACCACGAGATCTGTAAGTCCTCTTTTATTAAAGTCCGCTATGATTTTCTCTTTCTCATTATCATCGGCAGCAAACCTTACGTCATCTTTATCTTGCGCAGTAGCATCGCCACGTTTTATCCACCACCCACATTTACTATATAACGGAGCACACGGGATATTATTATGCCGCATTATATTGTCTATCTTACTTCTCGACATTTCGAGTAGTGATGATGGGCTATTGACAACTGTGCATTTTTTATATTCTTCATTCTCTTTCAGTAACAGCAAAGCCTTATTGCTTCTTGCCATCGAGATAAATGTTTCTGCCTCGTTCTGCTGTAGGGAGAATGTATCAAGTTCATCTTCCTTGCATCTTACTATACTATAATAAGGTGAAAGTTCTGTACATACAGCATCCATTATTGCTGTATCTCTATCCACTGCATTTGGTGAAAATCTGTCTGCACGATATACCGCCAAGCAAGTTTTCTTTAGAAATTCTTCAGCCTTCTTAATATCTTCTTTATGATCAATATCCAATATCTTACTGAATTTACATATCGAGAGGTTCATTCCGTCGGCTATCAAAGCCCTTTGAAAGTTTCTCATCCTGCTCTCTCCCCTATCCACACATCGTCTGAGAGTATTTATCGATTTTGGCGTGAGTCCATATATTCCTCCCGAAATCAACAGGCAACCGTTCTGCTCATCATGAAAACCTGTTATTTTTCCATTCTTATCTACTGATATGTATAATGGTTTCTCATCGTCAATATAGTCGGTAACTGCCATCAGTCCGTCGCCTTTGCCTGTTTGGAGCATTGTGGTTAGCTTGTTAATATACCCCGAAAATTCCTTTTCTTTGAATATTGTATCAACGGTGGTCAGGCAAAAGGGGCAATTCTCTAAGAAACGGCTTATCTCATACATACTGTGCATGGAACTGGAGGTAGACTTTACCACAAGCCTCAACGGCACACTTCTTCCGTTCAGTCCCTGTTGCTGTATCTGCATAAGGT
>CAVKAH010000102.1:0-8232 GCA_963654095.1 Oscillospiraceae bacterium | reverse complement strand
AGGATAATGACAAATATCAATTATCTGTCATCGACATAACATTTTGATATATAAAGACTTACCTTATTCGATGACAGAATGACAGATTTTTGGGAAAAATAATATAATAAAAATATCCACTCATTGTTCTTCTTTCTTCTTTTATTTATATAACTTTGTCTACCAATAAAGTAATATAACGGAGTGTAATGAATATCTTAAAAGAACGAATATTGCAGGATGGCAAATGCTTTCCTGGCGGTATTTTGAAGGTAGACAGTTTTATTAATCATCAGATGGATCCTAATTTGATGATGGAAATAGCAAAAGAGTTTGTTAGACTCTTTGCTGATTTGCATGTTAATAAGATTGTTACTATCGAGGCGAGCGGTATTGCTCCTGCTATTCTTGTAGGATATCTTATGCAGCTTCCTGTGGTTTTTATTAAGAAGAAACAGCCAAAGACTATGGAAAACATGCTTTCTACTGTTGTTCATTCATTCACTAAAGACCGTGATTATACGGTTTGCATCAGTGATAATTTCCTTAATAAGGATGACCATGTGCTATTTATTGATGATTTTCTTGCCTATGGTAATGCAGCGAAGGGTGTAATAGAACTTTGTAGTCAGGCTGGTGCAAAGATTGAAGCTATGGGTTTTATTATAGAGAAGGCTTTTCAGCCTGGTGGCGAATGTTTATGTTCTAAGGGCATTAGGTATGAAGCTCTTGCTACGGTGGATAGTCTTGATAATTGTCAGATAGTACTGAGATAATCAAATATACATACATTTTTATGGCACAGCATAATGATTTAGGCAGATGGGGTGAGGAAATAGCGGCAAGGATGCTTGTTGGTAAGGGTTATACTATAGTGGCTAGAGACTGGAAAGACAAGCATAAGGATTTGGATATAGTAGCACTTTATGATAATACACTTGTTATTGTTGAGGTAAAGACACGACGTAATAATGATTTCAGATCTCCTGAGCAGGCTGTAGACTATAGAAAAATAAAGAATATAACACTTGCTGCCAATCGTTTTGTTAAGTCAAAATGTATTGATATGCCTATTCGTTTTGATATTGTTGCCGTAACAGGTACTGACGATAATAATTGTACGATAGAACATATTGAGGATGCTTTCATGCCATATATGTTTAGATGATAACTGATAATTGTTTTTTGAATTGGAAAAGATAAAGATTATAGAACTTGCAGAGGTTGACTCGACCAATAACTTTCTTCATGATTATGATGGAGAAGAGGGCGAACTGATGACTATTGCTATTTGCAATAAGCAAACTGCGGGACGTGGCAACGGAACAAACGTATGGGAGAGTGAGGAAGGTAAGAACCTTACCTTTAGTGTAAAGGTACATCCTGTTGGCTTGTCCGCAAGCAATCAGTACGTGTTGCTCCAATCTATGGCACTTGCCATCCGTAAAACGCTTGCTGCAGAGGTGGAAACAGTAAGAAGCTGGTCAATGCTTGAGGATTACGACTTTATGTTTGGCAGGTCAGTGGCAAGTGGAAACGACTGTCGAGGGTTTACTATAAAATGGCCTAACGATATTTATTGGGATGATCGTAAGATAAGCGGCACGTTGTCGGAGTGTGAACTTAATGGCAAAGAAGTCAGGTCTTGTATTATCGGTACAGGTATTAACATAAATCAAAGAGCCTTTTTGAGTGATGCTCCAAATCCGATTTCATTATCGCAGATTATGCGACGTAACATTCCTCTGAAGAAGATTTTCTTGGCGGTTATCGAGAATTTTGAGCATTATCTCTCTATGGTTAATGAGGGCAAATATGACCTTTTAAAGAAAGAATACATGGAAGCGTTGTATCGAAAGATAGGCTCTTATTGTTATGAGGACAAGGATGGCGAGTTTTATGCACGTATAGAGGACGTGGCTCAAAACGGACATTTGATGCTCCGCAGAGACAACGGAACAGTATCAGACTATGAGTTTAAGGAAGTAAAATTTATAAGATAAATATAAGATTATGGCAAAGTATAACAGAATTCTATTGAAGCTTAGTGGTGAAAGCTTAATGGGGAAACAGAATTATGGTATTGATGTGGAACGTCTAAATGATTATGCACGTCAGATAAAAGAGGTGCATGAGATGGGCGTTCAGATAGGAATCGTTATCGGAGGTGGTAATATTTTCCGTGGTCTGAGTGGTGCTGGCAAGGGCTTCGACCGTGTCAAGGGCGACCAGATGGGTATGTGTGCTACCGTTATTAATTCACTTGCTCTGAGCTCAGCTCTCGGTGCGGTAGGCGTAAAGACTAAGGTACTGACAGCGATACGTATGGAGCCAATAGGCGAATTCTATAATAAATGGAAGGCTATCGAGGCTATGGAGGCAGGCTATGTTTGTATCTTCTCTGCTGGAACAGGTAGCCCTTATTTCACTACAGATACAGGTTCTTCACTTCGAGGCATAGAGATTGAGGCTGACGTAATGCTTAAAGGCACTCGTGTGGATGGTATTTATACTGCCGATCCAGAGAAAGACCCTACAGCAACTAAGTTCAGTGAGATAACCTATGATGAGATTTACACTCGTGGATTAAAGGTTATGGACCTTACAGCAACTACGATGTGCAAGGAGAACAACCTACCTATCTATGTGTTTAATATGGATATCGTTGGCAATTTGAAGAAGGTTATGGATGGTGAGCCGATAGGCACGCTGGTACATAACTAACTCTTAAAACTAAAAAGCCTATACTTTACGATGCATAAGGATATAGCTTATCATTCGTAAAGTATAGGCTGAATAATGTATAGGTTATTGTTATTCCTCCTCAAAGTCGATGTATTCACCTTCTTCCTGCGTGAATATCTTGCGGTTAATCTTATCTTCAGTACGTCGGTCTTCTATCACATCACCTGTGGAGGTGGTTGTTCTTGAAGTATAACCGTTGTTTGTATTATATCTATCCTCTCTATTTGTGCTGTATCCGTATGCACTGCCGTTCTGCTGGGCATTAAAATCACGGAATTGTTTAGTAGTCTCGTGAAGCTTTTTGTATATACCATAGAACTTCCATATCACCTTTCCAACTTGGAAAAGTATGAAGCAGAGTAGGATGTATAGTAATAGAGCCATAATCGTTTCGCTATCTTTAATTAATATTCTGTTATGGAAACCATTGTGCAACTATTGTGCCGTTAACCTTTAATATACGTTTTGCCGATGTGTGATTTATGCTTTCTTTGCATTCGTCTTGCTTGCTACGTTGGCGTAAGCCGACAGAATGACATACCATGCAATTATTATTGCGAATGCCGAAAGCTGGAAGATAATGAGTATTGGAATACACGTAGCGATGAAAATGTATTTGATTTCGTTGCCTTTCCAACCCCAGTTTTTGAACTTTAAGGCAAACATTGGCAGTTCTGCAACTTGTATGTAACTACTTATCAAGACCATTGCCATTATGGCGAAAACATTATATTGCGATGCCTCTATGATACTGTTTGCTCCTACGATAAGTGAGCCCCAAAAGAGAGCATTGGCAGGAGTAGGCAGTCCGATGAATGATGTTGCCTGTCGTGTGTCAAGGTTGAATTTCGCCAATCTCAGTGCCGCAAAGGCAGCCATGATATATGCAAAATATGGTAAGATATGGCGTAGGGGCTCAAGAAATGCAGGATAGTCCATCACTCCAAGCTCTGCAAACACCATTGTTGCTGGTGCTACTCCGAATGTAACATCATCTGCGAGCGAGTCAAGCTCTTTGCCAATAGGTGATGAAACACCCAATAGGCGTGCGCTCATGCCGTCGAAAAAGTCGAAAACAGCACCGATGATAATCCATAATAATGCCAATTCCGGTCTGTTTACAAATGCGAAAGAGGTGGCTATGCACCCAGAAATGAGGTTGCAACAAGTAATGGTGTTAGGAATATTTCGTGTGATAAAGTTTGCCATCTTATAAATCTCCAGATAAAAATAATATTACATAAAAGCCCCGAAGCAACCTTTTGGTGTGCGTTCGGGGCGAACTTTTATTTGAGTTTTGCTATGACTGTCTTGTCTCCCATAGTGCTTTCTCCCATCTTCACGCACACTTCAGTGCCGAGAGGCAGATACACATCAACTCTTGAACCGAACTTTATAAATCCTAAATGCTCGTCAATGTAACAATCTTCTTCAGGTTTGGCGTATGTTACGATGCGCCTTGCCACAGCTCCGGCTATCTGTCGGCATAAGATTTCCTGTCCATCTTCAGTCTCAAGCATAATGTCGGCGTGTTCATTTTCCTCGCTTGCTTTAGGTAACCATGCTTTATGGAAATTGCCGTTTTGGTGATGTACGAATTTTACCTTACCATCAACGGGAAACCAGTTGGCATGTACGTTGAACAAACTCATGAATATGCTTATCATCAAACGCTTGTCGTGGAAATATTTGTTCTCTTCAACCTCCTCGATAACTACCACTTTTCCGTCGGCAGGAGCTACGACAATCTTGTCGGTATCACCTTCGAAGTATCTTTTAGGACATCTGAAAAAGTTGAGTACTATGGCGTATACAATACCGAAGACTACCGTGTAGCTCCAAAATACAGCCTTACAATCTATGGAGAACCATAGAGCGGCAGCAATCGCTGCAATGACAAATCCTCCATAGAGCAGGGTGTCTGTACCTTCTCTGTGTATTCTTACGTTCTTTAGTTTCTTTATTTTTTTACCCATAGTATTATTTACTTGTGAAAACTGCTTAATAAAAAAGCATCTGCAAAGGTATCTCTTTTTTACGTATTCCACAAATTTTACTCTTATCTTTTGGCTGTTTCGGCTTTAAAACGTAACTTTGAGCCTCATTTGGATAGTAAATAACCATTTTAAGGCATAATAGAATTATAATTTACGATAATGCAGGATTTTATACATCTTCACGTTCATACTTATTATAGTATTCTTGACGGGCAGTCAAGTATTCCGAAATTGGTAGACAAGGCTATCGCCAATGGTATGAAAGGCATGGCTATCACTGACCATGGCGATATGTTCGGTGTGAAAGAGCTTTTCAATTATTGTAATAAGGTAAATGGTATGCTGCGTGATGAGGGTAAACCCGAGTTTAAACCGATATTCGGATGCGAGATGTATGTAGCACGTCGTAAGAAGAGCGACCATTCCGACCCTAAGATAGATAAGAGCGGTTACCACCTCATAGTACTTGCCAAGAATTATAATGGTTATAAAAATCTTATAAAACTCGTATCGAGAGCATGGGTAGATGGCTTCTATTTGCGTCCCCGAACAGATAGGGAAGACTTGGAAAAATACCATGAAGACCTTATCGTATGCTCTGCTTGTATAGCAGGAGAAGTACCTGCAAAGATTCTGCAAGATGATATTGAGGGAGCAAGAGAGGCAATAGAGTGGTACAAAAGAGTATTTGGCGATGATTATTACCTTGAGCTTCAGCGTCATGAAGTGAAGGATCCCAACCAGAGAGCAAACCGAGAAACGTTCCCTTTGCAGCAGAAAGCCAATAGGGTTCTTATACAGTTGGCAAAGGAATATGGTATAAAACTGGTATGTACAAATGATGCTCATTTCGTTGATCAAGATAATGCAGAGGCGCATGACCACCTACTATGTTTGGCAACAGGCAAGGATTTGGACGATCCAAACCGTATGCTTTATTCAAAGCAAGAGTGGTTTAAGACTCGTGAGGAGATGAATGAGGTTTTTGCCGATGTGCCAGAAGCATTGTCAAACACTATAGAAGTTCTTGACAAAGTAGAGACTTATAGCATCGACCATGCCCCGATTATGCCGTTCTTCCCTATCCCAGAAGAGTTTGGAACAGAGGAAGACACACGGCGCAACATTACCCCAGAACAACTCTACCGTGAGTTTACTTCTGATGAAAACGGTGAAAATCCACTGCCAAAGGACGAGGCAGACAAGAAAATAAAGAAACTTGGAGGCATAGATAAGCTATACAGAATAAAGTTTGAGGCAGACTATCTTGCCAAGCTTGCCTACGATGGCGCAAAGGTAAGATATGGCGATCCGCTGTCGGATGATGTAGCTGAGCGAATAAAGTTCGAGTTGCATATCATGAAAACCATGGGATTTCCGGGATACTTCCTTATTGTGCAAGACTTTATTAACTCAGCCCGTGATGAGCTGGGAGTAATGGTTGGACCTGGTCGTGGCTCTGCTGCCGGTTCCGTAGTGGCGTATTGCTTGGGCATCACAAAGATAGACCCGATGAAATACGACTTGCTTTTTGAGCGTTTCCTAAATCCTGACCGTATCTCATTGCCTGATATTGATACCGACTTTGATGATGATGGACGTGGAAAAGTGCTTGAATGGGTGGAGGATAAATATGGGCATGACAAAGTGGCACATATTATTACCTACGGCACAATGGCAACGAAAAATGCCTTAAAGGATGTTGCACGTGTAGAGAAAGTACCATTGCCAGTTATCAATCATCTATGCAAACAGATACCAGATAAGCTCCCTGATGGTCTGAAGATGAATCTTCCCAATGCCATAAAATGCGTGCAAGAACTCAAAGAAGCAGAGGTTTCGCCAGACGAACGCCTGCGTAACACCATATCGTATGCCAAGATGCTTGAGGGTACGGTACGTGGTACGGGTATCCATGCCTGTGGAACAATTATCTGTCGTGATGCCATAAGCGACTGGGTGCCTGTTTCTACGGCAGAAGATAAGAGTGATCCAGGGCATAAACTTCTATGTACGCAGTATGACGGACATGTCATTGAGGAGACGGGACTTATAAAAATGGACTTCTTAGGTCTGAAGACTCTCTCTATCTTGAAGGAGGCTGTTGAAAACATTCGTATTCATCGCGGTATAGAGATAGACCTCGACAATATACCTATAGACGACCCTGACACATATAAGCTATATAGTGAGGGCAGAACAATTGGTACATTCCAGTTTGAATCTGCTGGTATGCAGAAGTATCTTCGTGAACTTCATCCTACCACATTCGAGGACATTATCGCCATGAATGCCCTATATAGACCAGGTCCAATGGATTATATCCCATCCTTTATCGCACGAAAGAACGGTAAGGAAGAGATAAGATATGATATCCCTTGTATGGAGAAATACCTCAAGGATACGTATGGTATCACTGTCTATCAAGAGCAGGTGATGCTCCTTTCTCGCCAACTTGCCGACTTTACAAGGGGTCAGAGCGATGCCCTAAGAAAGGCTATGGGTAAGAAAAAGAAGGCCATTGTCGACCAGATGAAGCCTATGTTTATCGAAGGAGGAAAGAAGAATGGGCATGATCCGAAGGTACTTGAGAAGATTTGGTCTGACTGGGAGAAGTTCGCCAGCTATGCTTTCAACAAGAGTCATGCCACATGCTATTCGTGGGTGGCTTATCAAACGGCATATCTGAAAGCCCATTATCCAGCAGAATACATGGCTGCCAATATGAGTAGAAACCTTACAAACATCACCGAAATAACCAAGTTGATGGATGAATGTAAGGCTATGGGTATACCTACTCTCGGTCCTGATGTGAACGAAAGTAGAAACAAGTTCAGTGTTAACAAGGACGGTGCAATACGTTTTGGGCTTGCTGCAATAAAGAATATGGGTGCTTCTGCTGCAGAAGCATTGATTACAGAAAGAGAAAAGAACGGTCCTTATAAAGATATCTTCGATGTTGTAAAGAGAGTAAACCTTAGTGCTTGCAACAGAAAATGCTTTGAAAGCATGGCACTTAGTGGGGGCTTTGATAGCTTCGGAATAAGGCGTGAACGCTATTTCGCCCAAAATGAGAAGGGAGAAAACTTCTTTGATACGATGCTCCGCTTCGGGCAGAGCTATCAGGTTGCCCAGAATGAATCGGCAAATTCCCTATTCGGAGGCTTCGATGCAATAGAAATTGCAACTCCAAAGATACCAGAGTGTGAACAATGGAGCGACCTTGAACGCTTGAATAAAGAGAGGGATTTAGTTGGTATCTATCTTTCTGCTCATCCGCTCGACGAGTTCGCCGTTGTGCTAAATAATATGTGCAACACTCAATGTTCAGAGATTTCTGATAAGGAAAGCCTAAAAGACCGTGGCGATATCACGGTGGGTGGTATAGTAACAAATATACGTGAGTCCGTCACAAAGAAGAGCCAACCATGTGGTTTTGTTACGATAGAAGACTTTACGGGTTCAGGAGAACTTGCGCTTTTCGGTAAGGCATGGGGACAGTGGCGTAGTA
>CAVKAH010000101.1:0-8406 GCA_963654095.1 Oscillospiraceae bacterium | reverse complement strand
ATATATAATAATGTTTGTAACTCTGCTGCCACAATCTATGACAGCACAAAATATTGATACAAAAAACAAGATTGAGAATCCTACTGCACTTATCGATAACTATTTTGACAATAAGCAGACGGAGATCCCAATACAACAAGAATGTAATCTTCCGATAGAGAGTTGTCCGCAGCCTTTAACCCGCCGTTCATATATAGGGATGAGCAATAGCGAGCAAGACTCTCTACATTTACCAACGCTAAATGTGCTTGGACAAACACCAATAATGGCTTATCCTTATGACACATGGTGGGGAATGGACTCATGGCAACTGCATAAAGGACTGAACATGAACCTTGGAGCTTCTGTATTTGCTGCTTTCGGTAAGGGAGCACCAAAAGGTGCTGGGTTCGGACAAGATTTATCGTTGATGTATGCTTGGCCTCTTACGAACAAGCTCTCGCTTGCCGTAGGTGGATGGTTAAGCAATGCTTATTGGGCACACGACCGCTATACTGATGCTGGAATAAACGCAATTCTCGGATACAGATTTGATGAACATTGGGAGGCATATGTTTACGGAAGGAAATCCATCATCAACAAGCCTGTGCCATACCACTTCCACTCCATGCAAGAACTGGGCGACCGCATAGGAGCTGCCGTGAAATATAATTTTTCACCGAGCTTTAGCGTACATGTGTCGGTATCAACAGGCAAATACAAAGCACCAGGCTTTAATGACGATTTCACATCCGGGAACCATTAAATTTATTACATACACTTGCATATATATAAAATTCATGTATATTTGCACAAACGTAATGATGTTGAAAAACATCTCGATATAAATAATTCATAATTCCAATAAGAGATATAATGAACACGCTATATCCACTATTATTTGAACCAAATCTTCATACTGTTGTATGGGGAGGCAACAGATTGTGTCCTTATAAGTCTTTACCACAAAAGGCTGAACCCATAGGCGAAAGTTGGGAAGTAAGTGCTGTGCCTTCAAGTACAAACATCATTAGCAACGGTTGTTTGGCAGGTAGAGACCTGATAAGCGTAATAAACGATAATGCGATAGATATTCTCGGCGAAAGCGTAGCAAAACGCTATGATAACAAATTGCCGCTTCTCGTCAAGTTTATAGATGCAAAGAAAGACCTCAGCATACAAGTGCATCCTAACGACGAGATGGCACAGCGCATTCACGGCAAATCAGGAAAGACGGAGATGTGGTACATCATCGACGCTCTTCCGAACAGTTATCTGTATGCAGGTTTCAAGTCGTCTATATCCGAATATGAATACAAGAAACGTATTGCCGATGGCTCTATCACCGAAGTGCTCGCCAAGCATGAGGTAAAGCCAGGGGATGTCTTCTATCTGCCATCAGGAAGAGTACATGCCATCTGTAGCGGTATTCTCCTTGCTGAGGTTCAGCAATCGTCTGACGTTACATATAGGATATTCGACTACAATCGTCCTGGACTCGACGGCAAACCTAGAGAACTCCATACCGACCTTGCAGCACAAGCCCTCAACTTTCATGTTGAAGACGAATACAGAACAATATATAAAGAGGATGACAATAAATCAAATCGAGTGATAGACTCACCATATTTCAGTGTGAGAGTAACGGAAATGACAGGTACATTCCACAGGAACCTTATGAAATACGACAGTTTTATAATAAGTATGTGTATAAAAGGCGACTGCAAGATCGTGATACGTTCCACAGGAGACGAGATTATCCTCAAAGAAGGCAATAGTTGTCTTATACCAGCTGCCATAGCAGACTATGACGTTGTACCGATAAAAGGATCATCCAGGGTGCTTGATGCATTTATCGACAACAAAGACCGCAGTTTGTCCCACCGCATCACACGCTTCTTACATCTATCTGAAAAATAACCACACTCCTAGCCTAAAGGTTAACAACAGGACAACGGGAACAATATATTGCACACTCATTATATAGTGTGCGCATTTTTAAAAGAAAGTGTTTAAAATATTTTAAATACAAGTAAAGTTACTTTTGTATTTATCCCATATTAGTTATATTTGCAGTAATATTTTAAAGAAAAAACAATAAACTAACAAATTATTATATACAGAATTTTATGTTTGAAAATCTTAGTGACAGACTTGAGCGTTCGTTTAAAATACTAAAAGGAGAAGGAAAAATAACTGAAATAAACGTTGCGGAAACGCTCAAAGATGTCCGCAGAGCCTTGACAGAGGCTGACGTCAACTATAAGGTTGCCAAAACTTTTGTAGACACCGTAAAGCAAAAGGCAATGGGTATGAACGTGCTCACAGCCGTAAAACCAGGACAACTTATGGTGAAGCTCGTTCATGACGAGTTGGCAGAGCTGATGGGCGGAGAAGCAGCAGAGCTGAAGCTGCAAGGTCATCCTGCCATTATATTGATGTCTGGATTGCAAGGTTCTGGTAAGACAACATTCAGTGGCAAGCTTGCCAATATGCTTAAGAGCAAGCAGCATAAGAATCCATTACTCGTTGCTTGCGACGTTTATCGTCCTGCAGCTATAGACCAGTTGAAGGTAGTAGCTGAGACAATCGGGGTGCCTGTATATACAGAAGAGAACAACAAGAACGTTGTTGAGATTGCAACAAACGCCATAAAAGAGGCTAAAGCAAAAAACTACGATGTTGTCATCGTGGATACCGCAGGTCGTTTGGCTGTAGACGAAGAGATGATGGACGAGATTGAACGACTGAAGAACTCTCTCAATCCAGATGAGACTCTGTTCGTTGTTGACTCAATGACTGGTCAGGATGCTGTCAATACAGCCAAGACATTCAACGATCGTTTGGACTTCGACGGAGTAGTGCTAACTAAACTTGATGGCGACACACGAGGCGGTGCAGCACTCAGTATCCGAACAGTTGTTACAAAGCCTATCAAATTTGTTGGTACTGGCGAGAAGATGGAGGCTATAGATGTGTTCCATCCATCTCGTATGGCAGACCGTATCCTCGGAATGGGAGATATCGTTAGTTTGGTGGAGCGTGCTCAAGAGCAGTTTGATGAAGAAGAAGCAAAACGCCTGCAGAAGAAGATACAGAAAAACAAATTTGATTTCAACGACTTCCTAGGACAGATCCAGCAAATAAAGAAGATGGGTAATCTAAAGGATCTTGCGTCAATGATACCTGGCGTAGGCAAAGCTATCAAAGATGTTGACATCGACGACAATGCTTTCAAAGGTATAGAGGCAATCATACAGAGTATGACACCAAAGGAACGCACGAACCCAGAGATACTGAACACAAGCCGCAGACAACGTATAGCTAAAGGTTCTGGAACAAACATTCAGGATGTAAACCGCCTCATTAAGCAATTCGATCAGACTCGCAAGATGATGAAGATGGTTACAGGTTCTAAGATGACCCAGATGATGAATGCAATGAAACACATGAAGGGCGGAATGCCGGGGATGCCTGGAATGCCTGGAATGAAATAATAGAAAAGATATGCAACTAATCGATGGAAAGGCAACAGCAGCTACAATCAAAGCAGAGATAGCTGCGGAAGTTAAAAATATCCTTGCAAGTGGAGGTAAGCAGCCCCACCTTGTCGCAGTACTTGTTGGACACGATGGCGGAAGCGAGACCTACGTAAAGAATAAAGTGTTGGCTTGTGAGGCATGTGGGTTTAAGAGCACTCTCATACGATTTGAAGACAACGTCAGCGAGGAGGAACTTTTGGCAAAGGTGAAAGAACTCAATGAGGATGCCGACGTTGATGGCTTTATAGTACAGCTCCCTCTACCAAAACACATTGATGAACAGAAAGTTATCATGGCCATCGATTATCGCAAAGACGTGGATGGCTTCCATCCTATCAACGTAGGAAGAATGGCTATCGGACTGCCTTGTTTCATCTCCGCAACACCGCTCGGCATACTGACCTTGCTAAGAAGATACAACATAGAAACATCTGGCAAGAAATGTGTAATTTTGGGCAGAAGCAACATCGTGGGCAAACCAATGGCTCAACTCATGATGCAGAAGCAATATGGCGACTCTACTGTAACGGTTTGCCATAGTCATTCAAAAACTCTCAAAGAAGAATGTAGGGAAGCTGACATCATCATTGCAGCTATCGGAAGTCCAAACTTCGTTACTGCCGACATGGTAAAGGAGGGTGCCGTAGTTATCGACGTGGGCACAACAAGAGTTCCAGATGCCAGTCGCAAAAGCGGTTTCCGTCTTAACGGAGACGTAAAGTTCGATGAAGTAGCACCAAAATGTTCTTTCATCACTCCTGTTCCTGGCGGTGTAGGACCGATGACTATCTGCTCGCTGATGAAGAACACGCTATCAGCAGGCAAGAAAGAATTCTATAAATAAGGTATAGAAAAGGTAAGCGTGGAGTTGGGAATTACAAATAAAAACAAATTATGAATGCAGAAGAATATTACAAGAAAGGAAAGGAATTCCAACGAAACGCCAACTGGCAAGAGGCTATCCACTGCTATATAGAAGCAATAGAATTAGACCCGGAAAGTCCTGCGGTAGAAGCAAAAAAGATGATTGAAAACATCTTGAACTTTTACAACAAGGATATGTATAATCCTTGACAAGACAGAATTTTGACTAAAATTTATATATAATATATAAGAGCTTATGGCAATCGGCAAGTACGTTAGAGAACTTAGTGTACTTTAACAAATATCTGCCCTTTACTGTTACCCTTTAATTTAACTTAGAAAAGACATGGGAAAAATCAAAGGAGCTATTGTAGTGAATACAGACCGTTGTAAAGGTTGTTCACTGTGTGTCGTAGCTTGTCCTAAAGATGTAATTGCATTATCCGACAAGCACGTCAATGTTCATGGCTATCCTTACGCCATGGCAGTGCACCCCGACGATTGTATCGGATGCGCATCGTGTGGAATCGTATGTCCTGACGGATGTATCAGTGTTTACAAAAAAAGAATGGAGGACTAAGCAATGGCAGAGAAAGAAGTTGTTTTAATGAAAGGAAACGAAGCTATCGCACATGCTGCAATCCGTTGTGGATGCGATGCATATTTCGGTTATCCTATCACCCCACAAAGTGAAGTTATCGAAACGCTCGCTGAACTGAAGCCATGGGAGACAACAGGAATGGTTGTATTGCAAGCAGAAAGCGAACTGGCATCTATAAACATGGTTTATGGTGCTGCAGGCTCTGGCAAGAGAGTGTTCACATCATCATCAAGCCCTGGCGTAGCACTTATGCAGGAAGGCATTTCATATATGGCAGGAGCAGAAATACCAGGAGTATTCGTCAACGTACAACGCGGTGGTCCAGGACTTGGCACTATACAGCCTTCACAGAGCGATTATTTCCAGTCAACACGTGGTGGCGGTAACGGCGACTATTATGTCATCGTGCTCGCTCCAGCATCAGTACAGGAAATGGCAGATTTCGTAGATCTTGCTTTCACACTCGCTTTCAGATACCGTATGCCTGCTATGATTCTTAGCGATGGTGTTATCGGACAGATGATGGAGAAAGTAGTTCTACCTCCTATTAAACCTCGCCGTACAGAAGAAGAGGTAAAGAAAGAATGTCCATGGGCTACATTCGGACGTACACCAGATCGTGATGCCAATATCATCACATCCCTAGAACTACAGCCAGAGGTAATGGAGAAGCGCAATCTTAAACTCATTGAGAAATACGAGAAGGTTAAAGCCAACGAAATAAGATATGAAGCAACACAATGTGAAGATGCCGACTACATCTTAGTAGCCTTCGGAAGTGCTGCCCGCATCTCAGAGAAAGCCATGGAAATTGCTCGTGAAGAAGGACTGAAAGTTGGTCTCTTCCGCCCTATCACTCTGTGGCCTTTCCCAGAAAAGCGAATCGAGGAACTTGCAAAGAACAAGAAAGGAATACTCTCTGTTGAGATAAATGCCGGACAGATGATAGAAGATGTGCGTCTTGCCACTCATGGCATCGTGCCAATAGAACATTTCGGTAGACTTGGAGGTATCGTTCCTGATCCAGAAGAGATAGTAAAATCTCTGAAAGAAAACATCAAGAACGGTAAATTTAATGGCTAACTATAAAAATTGAAACATCATGAAAGAAGATATAATTGCACCGGAGAATCTGGTATACGAGAAGCCGTCGTTAATGAACGACACTCCTATGCACTATTGCCCAGGATGTTCTCATGGCGTAGTACACAAGCTCGTAGCTGAAGTCATTGAAGAAATGGGAATGCAAGACAAAGCCGTCGGCGTATGTCCTGTGGGATGCTCAGTATTTGCCTACCGCTATCTCGACATCGACTGGTCTGAAGCTGCCCACGGAAGGGCACCTGCTGTAGCAACAGGTATCAAGCGTTGCTGGCATGATCGTTTGGTATTCACATATCAGGGTGATGGCGACTTGGCATGTATCGGTACAGCAGAGACAATACATGCCTTGAACCGCGGTGAGAACATCACGTTAATATTTATCAACAATGCCATTTATGGTATGACCGGTGGACAGATGGCACCTACTACCCTACTCGGACAAAAGACAGTAACTTGTCCGTATGGTCGTACTCCAGAGCTACATGGTTATCCACTTAAGATGACTGAGATTGCAGCTACCCTTCAGGGTACATGTTATGTAACCCGTCAAAGCGTAGATAGCGTAGCATCAATCCGTTCTGCTAAGAAAGCCATCCGCAAAGCTTTTGATGCCTCAATGGCAGGCAAAGGCTCAAGCCTTGTAGAGATTGTCAGCACCTGCAACAGCGGTTGGAAGCTATCTCCAGTAAAGGCAAACGAGTGGATGCGTGAGAATATGTTTAAGTTTTATCCTAAGGGCGACCTTAAAAATACTATTGACGAATGAAAAAGGAAATTATAATATCAGGATTCGGCGGTCAGGGTGTGCTTTCTATGGGTAAGATTCTTGCTTACTCCGGACTTATGGAGGACAAGGAAGTTACATGGATGCCTGCATACGGACCAGAGCAGCGCGGTGGTACAGCCAACGTTACCGTAATCGTAAGCGATGAACGCATATCATCGCCAGTGCTCAGCAAATACGACATAGCTATCGTACTCAACCAGCCATCGCTCGACAAGTTTGAACAACGTATCAAACCTGGTGGTATTCTTATATACGAAGGCAACGGAATAATCAACCCACCAACCCGCACCGACATCGATGTCTATCGCATTGATGCAATGGACAAGGCTGCCGAGATGAAAAACACCAAGGTGTTCAATATGATTGTTCTTGGTGGAATGTTGAAAGTAGCTCCTGTAGTAAGTGAAAAGGGTGTAGAGAAAGCCCTCTTCAAGACATTACCCGAGCGCCACCACAAGCTTATCCCATTGAATATGGAAGCAATCAAAGTAGGTGGCGACATAATGCAAAAGAAATAACCTAACTATTACTTAAACTTTTTTACCAGAGTGTATCATAAGTTGCAAGACTATATGATATACTCTTTTTTGTAATTAAGGTTGTAGCAATAATTAATTTTACGTACCACTTGCACGAATCCAAGTTGTTAATTTTATCTAAATACACCTTTGAAACTTTGAATACATATTGAATTTGCGTACTTTTGCAAATAATAAATTATTATTATACACAAAAAAATTAAACTTTATGAAACACAAAATTTATTTTTTATTTATTCTATTGTTTGTTACATTAACTGCTTTAGCAGGTCTAAAAAAAGATGCAGCTAAGAACAATTCAAAGGAACTTATCACAAAAGTGGAATCCACAGTCGAAATATGCAGACATTGTAATGGGACTGGGAATGCCGTGTGCTATCATTGTAAAGGCACTGGTAGGGTAAAATGTGCAGGATGCGGTGGTAGAGGTTATAATCCGTATTCATCAAAGAGGACAACTTGCACTTTTTGCAATGGTAAAGGAACACAAAAATGCGGAATTTGTTATGGGAAATGTACATTAAGATGTAGTCAATGCTATGGAAGAGGAACTAAATAATATTTTACAATAACAATTCCACTAATCCATTGACTCCATACGTCTTTGTTTTTCGTTTTGTTGCGAGACAAAGACGTTTCCTTTTTTACTACTGTCTATTAAGCAATAAACTAAAAGATACACCTGAACATCTACAAAGATGTACTTTAGCATCAATAAGGATATACTTAAGCACACATAAAGATGGACTATAAGCGATAGCTTAATAACGAAAAAATCCTTCGGACTTTATGTATTGATATTCAAAGCAATACATAAGAACTGAAGGATTTTATGTTTCTGTCATATAAGTCAGTTCTTTTGTAACAGACTTATTGCTGTCCGCTAAAACTTAAAGCAGTAAGATAATTACCCCAGTTCGGGATAAGAATGATGTAAAATAGTAAGAGAAAAAGTTGGTAGTCTCGCCAAAATTTTGTACCTTTATAGTT
>CAVKAH010000100.1:0-8473 GCA_963654095.1 Oscillospiraceae bacterium | reverse complement strand
GACGTGCAAGTACGATAATAAGTAAAGCAAGTGTTACTAAAGACAACACAAACTTTACTATAGGACGTGTCTTGGAACGTTCTGGCATTAATCCGTCAAGCAGATTACTGTCAGCTAAACGCTTCAGTTGTATTCTCTTTTTCCTTATATACAATGCCCATATCAGTAGGAATACAGGTATCAATATCAAGAGATATAAATATATAGGTGATGCAAATCTCATAATTATATACAAACTAAATATATCTTTATTCTATTATGGAATACGGCGCAATACTGTTAATCTGAGCAGGATGTCTATGACAAGCAAGACTACGGCTGCCATTGCAAACGGCATATATGCCTCGGAACGCTTTGAAAAGTTCTTTGTGCTCAAGCGCGTCTTCTCCAATTTATCTATATCCTTATATATTTTCTTTAGTTGCGATGTATTTGTAGCACGATAGAATTGTCCGTCTGCCATCTGCGCTATCTGTTGCAAGGTGTTGGTATCAATATCTGCACGAAGGTTAACATACCTTACCGTTCCTGCCACGTTTACTGGATAAGGAGCAAGCGACTTACTTCCGATAGCTATCGTATATACTCTAATGCCATAGCTCTTGGCAATCTGAGCTGCTGTCAATGGGGATATATCTCCCATATTGTTGCTTCCGTCGGTAAGGAGAATAACCACCTTGCTCTTTGTCTTACTATCTTTCAAACGTGCTACAGCATTAGCCAATCCCATTCCGATAGCCGTACCATCCTGTATAAGTCCTCGTTCCGCAATGTCCGTCCGTACATTCATCAACAGGCTAAGGAGAGACTGATGATCTGTTGTCATAGGACACTGCGTGAATGCCTCACCAGCAAAGACTGTCAAACCTATATTGTCGTTCTCACGATCTGATATAAACTCCGATGCTACTGCCTTTGCTGCTTCTATACGATTTGGCTTTAAATCCTGCGCCAACATACTCGTCGACACATCCATTGCCATCATTATGTCTATTCCTTCTGTCTCTTTTACTCCCCAACTGTTACTGCTCTGAGGACGTGCCAATACTAAAACGACACATATAAAGACAAATACTCTCAATACATTAGGCAACTCTATTATTCTTGTACGCCAACTTTTATGGGCATTATAATAGGCAAAAGAATCTGCCACACGCATTGTAGGCTCATTCTTCTTCCTATATAGCAAGCACCATAATATATATGGGATGATTAGCAGAAGTAAAAATAAATATTCTTTATTCGCAAATTCCATAGAATACTATATTAAAAGATACACCTTATATATTACAGTTGCGAGAACAACAATAGAAAGTATCACTCCTATTGCTATGGAAATCTTTAGCACGATGCGTCTGTTGCTTACTTCCTTCTCTTTCTTTTCTTCTACTGTAATTACTCGTTTCGGTTCTTTTTCCTCCAATTTCGTATCGTTGATAAATGTCAAAGCATTCATCAAGTTTGTATCATTCTCGTTTATAAGCACTGAATGTTTGGCAAACTTCACGAGGTCTGCCGTACGGAAGAGCATAACAACCTCGTCGATTGCTTCATTTCCTTCTGCACGAAGACGTTCGATTATTTCCGAACTCGTCATTTCCATTGCATCAAACTTGAAGCGTTCTGCTATATACTTACGCAGAATGGTTGTCAAATCTGTATAATATTGTTTCTGATTTTCCGATATTGTTGCCTTGTCCGCCTTAAGTTTTTCTATCTCACCAATAGCCTTCTGATGAGGTGGAACATATTTTACAAAACGTACACGACTGACTATAGGCTTGTTTTGCTTTAGTCGAACAACGAGATATATTATAATTCCCAATATAACAACAAATAGGAAACTATACAAAACAACGTGCACCCACTCGCTCCACATAAAGGGATTGTCTTGAACATCCTTAGGCGGATAGAACTTATCTTGATGGAGCGTGTCTACAGGAACTGTTAAAACCTTCAAGGCAAGTGCCTTTGTAGGATAGCTTTTCCCATCTACTTGTATCTTAAGAGAAGGGATATAATACAATTTTTCATCAAAAGAAGTCAACACATACGACTTGGAAACCATTATCTTTCCGTCATCTACCTCTGTAGTATCTGATACTAGATTATCCAAAACCTCTACTCCAGGTGTAACATATTGGCATCTTTTAAATGTTGGGAAGACAACCTTTTGCCCACGCTTAACCGTTGCAGAAAGAGTCAAGTTCGTTTGCTCGCCTATAAGTATCTGCATCGAATCAATGCGTTGATCTATAATTGTCTGCGCATTAACGTGCAAAAGTGCAGTCAAAAAAAGTATTAAAGTTATAATACGTCTCATTATATCTAATTCACTGTAAGTAAATTTATTATGCCCGCATCTTAAATAGATTTATCAGACTCATAACATAGTCTTCGTTTGTGGCTATTGAAACATTGTCTATATTTGTCTTCTTAAACATAATATCCAATGTCTTCTGTCTGTCCGACCAATATTCTGCATGAGCACGTTGCAATTTCTTATCACTCGTATCTATATACATCTCATGCCCCGTTTCAAGGTCGCAAACCTTTATAAGACCAACATCAGGCAACGCTTTTGCAAATGGATCATACACCTGCAAAGCAACCATATCATGCTTTTTGCTACAAATCACCATCTCTTTCTCAAAGCTTTTCCTATTATAGAAATCACTTATCAAGAATGCGGTACACCTGCGTTTCATTGCTCCTACAAGGAACTCCAAAGCACAAGATATATCTGTACGCTTGTTTTGCGGACGAAAATCAAGCAGTTCATGTATGATATACAGAATGTGCTTACGACCTTTCTTTGGCGGTATATACTTTTCTATTTTATCCGAGAATAATACTACGCCTATTTTGTCGTTGTTCTGTATAGCACTGAATGCCAATGTTGCAGCAATCTCCGTAACGACAGTACGCTTGGTATCTACTCTTGTTCCGAAATCAAGCGACCCACTAACATCTACAAGCAACATTACCGTTAGTTCACGCTCTTCTTCAAATACCTTAACGTAGGGATGGTTCATTCTTGCCGTTACATTCCAATCAATATCACGTACATCATCACCATATTGATAAGAACGTACCTCGCTGAATGCCATACCCCTACCCTTGAAAGCGGAATGGTATTGTCCTGCAAAGATATTGTTACTGAGTCCTCGAGATTTTATCTCTATCTTACGGACTTTCTTCAATAAATCCTGAGTTTCCATCAAGGAACCTCCACTTTATTAATTATCTTACTTATTATCTCCTCGCTTGACACATTGTCTGCCTCTGCCTCATAAGAAAGTCCGATTCTATGACGCAAAACATCGTATGCCACAGCACGTATATCTTCTGGAACGACATAGCCACGATGACGAATGAAAGCATAAGCACGAGCTGCCTTTGCCAGATTAATACTTGCACGAGGGCTTGCACCAAATACAATCAACGACTTTATGCTTTCCAAACCATAACGTTCAGGATAGCGTGTGGCAAAAACTATGTCTGCAATATACTGTTCTATCTTTTCGTCGATATACACCTGCTGTACTACCTCACGTGCCTTTATTATCTCGTTAACACTAACTACAGGTTTAATCTCAGGCATAGAACCTTTCAAGTTTTCCCTGATAATAAGTTTCTCTTCCTCTAATGTAGGATAGTCGATAACAACCTTTAGCATGAAACGGTCTACCTGAGCTTCTGGCAAAGGATATGTTCCTTCTTGTTCAATTGGGTTTTGAGTAGCCATTACCAAGAAAGGTGTAGGCAAATCAAAAGTAGTACTACCGATAGTTACTTGGCGTTCCTGCATTGCCTCAAGAAGAGCACTCTGGACTTTTGCAGGTGCTCTGTTTATTTCATCTGCTAATACGAAATTAGCAAATACAGGACCTTTCTTTACTTGAAAATTCTCATTCTTTTGTGAATACACCAATGTTCCTATAACATCGGCAGGCAATAAGTCTGGTGTAAACTGTATTCGGCTGAAATCAGAATCAATCAATTCTGATAGTGTTTTTATAGCAAGTGTCTTGGCAAGACCAGGAACTCCTTCAAGCAAAATATGACCATTGCTCAATAAACTGATAAGCAAAGAGTCTATCAAATGTTTCTGACCGACAATGACACGCTCCATGCCATTTGTTATGTTTGTAATAAATGCGCTCTGCTGCTCTATTATAATATTCAGCTCGCGTATGTCTATAGCTTCTGCCATGATATTATGTTTTTGTTATTCAAAATCTCTTTGTTCCGCAAAAGTAATACTTTTATATGCGTAACAAAGAGATGATGAGCATAAATAATATTAAAAAATTATACGTGTTGCTTATTTTAAGAAACTTTTTTATTAGCAACTTTTTTCTTTAGCTTTAGTTTAGGAATATTTATAGTTTCTCCTTCGCTTGCTTCACATTTACCATTGTGTATTTGAATATAACATTCCATACCCTCACCAAGATATAGACGAGAAATGCTTTTCAGCGTCTGACCATGTTTTATCTTTACGCTTTTCTCTGTACCAACTATCACATAAGCACCTGTTTTTACCATCCTGCGAGCATAAGACATGGCTGGTGAATCTGTCTTTCCTTGTATTTGTTCTACGTCCTTCTCTATATTATTCTTCTTTGGGGATAATAATCTGCTGTCTTTTTTCTGCTTTTCGATAACGGAATCTGCCTTTATTACATTTGATAAAGTATCAGCTTTCTTAACCTCCACCGTCTTCTTTACAATTGGTTTATGAGTCTGCGCTACATTTTCCGTTACCTTTTCTGCGGATTTATCGCTATTGCCACCTAAAAAATATCCTGAGATGAATACTATTATCATTAAAGCAATAGCTAACAATGAATAAGACATTATCTTAAGAAAAGAATGTTTTTTCACATCATCCCCTTCCTGAATTACATCATTTTCCTCCTTTATTTCGTTATTATCTACATGAATTTCATTGTTATCTACATGTATTTCATCATCTTGCGTATCACAAACGCTCTCTGAAACCATATCATCATGCAACGTATTATTATCTTCTTGAGATACTAATTCTATACCTGATGATTTCTCTTCATCTATATTGTTACATTCCGCTTCACTCTCTTCATTACCAAATGGTTCATCAGAAGAAATCAATTCGTTTTCATTATAAGAAGAATCAGTATCCTCGTTATCATCAAGATTAATCGAAGTGTCTATTATTACTTCTTTATTTTCTTCTATACGTTCTACCTCTTGATGACTCTCGATATTAACTTCTGTGGCATCATCATGTTTTTCATCTGCATTGTTTGCGTCTTCTACATCTGTATCAGACACAATAAAAACTTCGGGGGTAGATGATTGAACAGGTGTATCCGTTTCGGATGAGACAATAGAAACTTCTGCTTCGGATAAATCCAAGGAATTGTTCTTCTGTTCCTCTAATATAGCAAAATCTTTTTCTATTTCATCAGAATCATTTAAAGCTACGGTTTCAAACTGCGAGAAGGGCTTATTAACCAAATCTTTTAGTGTAGAATCTGGAGTAAAAGATATTTTGGAATGGCTATCTATAACCATCCTTGCCCCCGTATTAACATCTACACTTTCACGATCCCTTACTTCAACCAGCTTGAACGTTCCGAAACCTTTAATTTTTACATTCTTTTCACGTATTAGACTTTCATCTATAAGAGAGAAGAATGACTCAATATATGTTTCGGCTTCCTCAAGACTTATGCCTTTCTTTTCGGAAAGTGATTTTGCAATATCTCTCGTAAAGACTTTTGCCATTATTTATATTCTCCTTTCTTTAATTTCTCCTTTACAGATGCCGATGGTTTAAAACCGAGAACCAACTTTGGAGGAACAAGCATTTTCTTCTTTGTCGTAGGCGAAACAATTATGCGTTCAAGACGTTTCTTTACTTCGAATGTTCCAAAGTTATTAAAAAAGACTGCATCGCCTTCCTGAAAACATTCGTTCATTACGTCTACTAAAGCATAAGTCATCATCTGCGTCTCATCAACGCCCTTTTCTATACGCTTCGACAATTCCGTGATAAAAGCTTTATTGTTCATACTCCTACGTCAAATTACTTTTGCATAGACATCAAACTCCTCCGAACCTGTTATTTCCACCTCATAGAAGTTACCTACAACAAGTGGATTGTTCTCATCTTTCTGTATAAGAACCTCTGGATCAACCTCTGGTGATGAGCTTTGTGTGCGTCCTATATAATAGTCGCCCTCAAGTCTGTCGATAATAGCCTGTGTCTTCTTACCGACCAAACAGCTTTCTATCTCTGCACTAATACGTTCTTGCGCTCTCATCAAAATATCCAAACGTTCCTGCTTTACGTCTTCTGGCACATCATCTTCATAGTGTGATGCACTATATGTACCTTCTTCTTCCGAATAGGCAAAAGCACCCATGCGTTCAAAACGTGCCCACTTAACGAAATCAACAAGCTCCTTAAAGTCCTCATCCGTTTCACCAGGGAAACCTACCATAAGTGTTGTTCTGAGTGTAATGCCTGGCACTTCTTTTCTCATCCTCTCAATAAGAGCATACGTTTCCTGCTTTGTAGTATTTCTATGCATTGCAGAAAGCATGTGGTCTGATATATGTTGCAATGCTATGTCTAGATATTTACATACATTATCGTGCTTCCTCATCACTTCAAGAAGCTCAAAAGGGAATTGGTTAGGATAAGCATAATGAAGGCGTATCCATTTCACTCCCTCTATCATGGCTATCTTGTCAATAAGTTGAGCTATCCTTCTCTCACCATAAAGGTCTACTCCATAGTATGTCAGTTCCTGTGCAATAATCTGAAATTCCTTTACTCCTTTACCGACAAGCATTTTGATTTCTTCAACGATATCTTCCATCTTACGACTTTTATGCTTGCCTGTTATTATAGGAATAGCGCAGTATGCACAATGTCTATCGCAGCCCTCACTGATTTTCACATAAGCATAATGCGATGGGGTGGTTATCACACGCTGCCCGCAACTTGCAACTTCTTTTATATTACTATTCGCATTATCGGCATCGCCAAGTTCATTAAGGAGTTTATTATAATCAAACTTCCCATAATATTTATCCACCTGTGGTATTTCTGCTTCCAATTCCTTGCGATATCTCTCTGACAGACATCCCATTACGAAAAGTTTCTTTATTATCCCCTCATCTTTTGCCTGAGCAAATTTCAGTATCATATTGATACTCTCCTCCTTTGCATCTCCAATAAATCCACACGTATTGATAACAGCAATCTCTCCCTCTGGATAATCACTGTCGTGTGTGCATGTATATCCTTTTTCAATAAACTTACTCATCAATTTCTCGGTATCCACGAGATTCTTTGAGCAGCCCATTGTTATGAAATCTATCTGATTGTGTATCACTTTTCTATATCAAATAATGAATTAACAAATTCGTGTTTATCAAATAACTGCAGGTCGTCTACTCCCTCACCCAATCCGATATACTTTACTGGTACTTTCAGTTGGTCAGAAATTCCTATAACGACACCACCTTTTGCTGTACCGTCAAGTTTTGTTATAGCAAGACTCGTTATTTGTGTAACGGCAGCAAACTGTTTTGCCTGTTCAAAGGCGTTCTGACCTGTAGAACCATCAAGAACAAGCATCACCTCATCTGGTGCTGTAGGCATCAGCTTTTTCATGACATCTTTAATCTTCTTCAGCTCATTCATCAACCCCACTTTGTTGTGTAGGCGTCCTGCAGTATCTATCAATACCACATCTGCATTATTTGCTATTGCAGAGCTCAGAGTATCGAATGCTACACTTGCAGGGTCAGCACCCATTTGTTGCTTTACAACAGGCACTCCAACTCTCTCTCCCCAGATGCAGAGTTGTTCTACTGCAGCAGCACGAAAGGTGTCTGCAGCACCAAGATAAACCTTCTTTCCTGCATTTTTAAATTGTTTGGCAAGCTTACCTATCGTTGTTGTCTTTCCCACTCCGTTCACACCAACAACGAGGATAACATAAGGCTTGTGGTCTGATGGAAGGTTCCAGTTTGTTATATTATTACTGTCATCAAGCAATTTAGCTATTTCATCACGAAGAATAACATTCAATTCTGCAGTAGAAACATACTTATCTCTTGCCACTCTTTCTTCAATACTATTGATAATCTTTATTGTTGTTTCCACACCAACATCCGAAGTGATAAGAACCTCTTCCAAGTCGTCCAACACTTCATCATCAACCTTAGACTTTCCAGCAACTACATGAGCTAACTTAGAGAACACGCTTTGCTTTGTTTTCTCAAGTCCTTTATCTAAAGTCTCTTTATTCTTCTTACCAAATAATCCAAATAATCCCATAATAAATATTTTGGTACAAAGTTAAAGAAAAAAAACAAGCGAAACAAATAAATAGCATTGTAAATGCCACTATACGACATCATTACGTATGATTATTGAATAGTGGCAAAAATCGAGTAGGAGGAAAAC
>CAVKAH010000099.1:0-8486 GCA_963654095.1 Oscillospiraceae bacterium | reverse complement strand
TCCATACATGTTCTGATATCACGCCATCGCATTTCTTCAGCGTGGAGTTTAATCCGTATGAGATAGGTTCTTTATCGTTGGTATCTGTTTGATGCTTATAGAATTCTTCTACCTCTTCTTGTGTCAAGCCATCATAAAAGTTGCATGCCGACTCTTTTACGACATCCACACCATCATCTGTATTTACTCGCTTTGGCATAAACGAAGGGTCAAAGATAGGTTTCGACAGTTCGTCAACAAGCTGTTCTGCCGTTTCGTTGTTGCTAAGTGGCAACAATTCTTGGTTACAATTCCTTACGGCGTTGCGTAGAAACTGTTCCGAAAAGGTCGGAACAAATTTCTCGCATCCGTAGTGGTGATATATTCCATTTGAGAACCATACTCTTTTAAGATACTCCGAAAGGGCAATAAATTCTTTATCGTTGTGTTCACCTCTGTAAGTTGTATATACAGCCTCGAGCATCTTCCTAATCTTTAGGTTGTATTTACCAAACTGATCAAAAGTTATATCACGTCCCCAAAGGGTTGCCTCCGACAGGCAATAGATAAATATCTTATTCTTTAATGGAAGCTCATTAAAGCCATCCAATCTGTATCTTAGCATCTGGATGTCGGCAAAGCGTTCATCCAGACAAGTGTAGTTCTCCATATATTATATTATTTTAGGAAAAAGCAATAAGACTACGCACCAATACCTATTGGCTCTGGCACGATCATCTTAACAGGTTTTGGGTCGTTCGATAGCTTATACTGTCGTGGAGTAATGCCCTCAAAGCGGAAAAACGCTGCATAGAACGATTGTCTGTTGGCAAATCCTACCATGTTGCTTATATCCTCCATTGTGAGTCCTTTATAAGCCTCGTCCTTAAGCAGCATCATTGCTTCAGAAACTCTGTACCTGTTAACAAATGAAGTGTAGTTCATACCGAAACGTACATTGAGAACAGCCGACACATATCTTGTATTTGTGCCTATGTCAAGGGCAAGCCTCTTTGCTGAATAATTTTTCTCTTTGTACATCTTCTTGTTGCCAATACAATCGATGATTCTATTCATTAACGTATTCATCAAATCTGGCTTCACAAGATTGAGATAAGTCACTTCTTTCTCCTTTTTTTCTCTAATATTATACTTTGCCATACCTATTAAAAAATTCCGAACCTAAAGTTCATTCCTGCTTACAATACAATTTACTCTTATATATGGCGTGTAATGCTTTTTTTACAATAAAGCACATACGCAAAATCTTAGTGCAAAGATACAGCAAAATATCTATATGCAAAATAAAATTACAGAAATATTATCACGCTTTTTGACAATTTATTTGTTAAGGAGGGGTCTAAAAACTTACTCAATTACCCTTTTATTCTTACTTGTCAAAGAACTTGTCTATCAATCTCATTGCCTCGTCTTTTTTCTTGTCTATAATCTTGGCATATATCTCTGTGGTTGCGATATTACTATGTCCCATAAGTTTGCTTGTCGTATAGAGGTCTGCACCGAGCGTTAACATCATTGTTCCGAATGTATGCCGTGCAGTGTGAAAAGTAACATTCTTGTCTATTCCTGCCAATTTCGCCCATGAATGAATTTGAATATTAATCGTTTTAGGTGTCGTTAAACCCTCAAAAACGAATTTGCTACGTCCCCTTTCAGGCATCCATTTGAGAGCCTCACCTGGCAACACAAATGAAACAGTTCTATTGGTTTTTTGCTGTACAATAGAAAGATATATTTTATTTACACCATCTTTGTCTGTAACTTGCTGCAAATCCGTCCACTTCAGTTTTATTATATCCGATATACGCAAACCGCAAAAACATGAAAACATAAATGCTTGCTTTGTTAGTTGATTAGAAATGTCCGTATCAGCAAGTTTCCTTACTTCTTCTATATCAAGATAGACACGATTGCTTTCTGGTCTCTTAGGCTTTTCCTTTTTGTCTAATTCGTTTATCGGATTATTAGTAATTATGCCTTCTCTCACGGCTTTACTCAGAAGCTCGTTAAGATAAGAATAATACATTTTAATTGTATTTGGTTTCAATGGTGTTCCTCCTCTTGTGGTCTTTGCCCTTTTAAGATAGTCAATGAAGCCCAAGCAATATTTTTTATCAATATCACACATTCTAATCTTTACACCCTTATATTTAACAAGGTGCATGCGAACACAATCAAGCAACATGCAAATTTTTTCAGGGGCACGAGAAATCTTCATTTTATATTTTTTAAATTCTTCAACCCAATCAAAAAGGTTCATCTTGCTTTTGCTTGCTGTAATACCAGACATTCCGTTTTTCAAATCAAGAACTCTTTGGGCTTTGATAGTATTGACGACAGCCATAGTATCAGCGTTTTTTCTTCTTGCTTCTGACTTATTGCGTCCCACTTCAGGAATGATATATAACTTTAAAAAATCATAAGTTCTCTTACCATCTTTATAGATATCAAGATAGACGCTTTGATTGCCATTTGCAAGCTGTTTGAACCTAACGGTAACAGGTTCTTTTTCGATAGTTTTTCTTCTTCCCATAGATTTTTCCTCTGTTCTTGTGATTTGTATAATTTACATACGGGTAACAAGTAAGTAACAAAACAAAAACATATCTATTATATATCTATACGATAGCTTATTTTCTACATCTTTACAAGGAACGCCCGTAAGGTGTTGTTTTTTAGCACATTACATATATAGTAGATATATAGTAGACGTATTTTATCTTGTCAAGATTTTGTCATTTCTACTATATCTGCTATAATAACAGATTGTATATTCTCTCTATGAGAATTTAAATCATGGTATAAATAGTATCTAAAAAATTATGTGGAAAACTGTATTTGTCCTACCTTATTTATAAAGGTGTCTTCATATCAGTTTTCCACATAATATTGCTAATGTTTAGAAGTTCTTATCGTCAAGCATCTCAAATCCACAATATGGAACAAGAGCCTTTGGTACACGGATACCTTCTGGTGTTTGATTATTCTCAATGATTGCTGCTACTATTCGTGGCAGAGCCAATGCTGAACCATTAAGAGTATGACATAGTTCCGTCTTCTTTGTTGACATATTGCGATAACGACATTTTAGGCGGTTTGCCTGATAACTTTCAAAATTGCTTACAGAAGAAACTTCAAGCCATTTCTTTTGTGCTGCGCTCCATATTTCAAAATCGTAACATATAGAAGATGTGAAGCTCATGTCTCCACCACAAAGTCGAAGTATATGGTAAGGCAACTCCAGTTTCTTAAGCAAGCCCTCAACATGGTCAAGCATTTCATTCAGAGATTCATAAGAATGTTCTGGCTTGTCAATTCTTACTATTTCCACCTTATCGAACTGATGCAGACGATTTAATCCTCTAACATCCTTTCCGTATGAACCAGCTTCTCTACGGAAACATGCAGAATATGCACAACGCTTGATTGGTAGGTCTTTTTCGTCAAGGATTACATCACGGAAGATATTTGTTACAGGAACTTCTGCTGTAGGAATCAGATACAAATTGTCCATATTGCAGTGATACATCTGACCTTCTTTATCTGGAAGTTGTCCTGTTCCGTAACCAGAAGCCTCATTTACGACATACGGAGGTTGTATCTCAAGATATCCACTCTTGCGAGCCTCTTCAAGGAAGAACGCTTCAAGAGCTCTCTGAAGACGTGCCATCTTACCTACATATATAGGAAATCCAGCTCCTGTAATCTTTACACCAAGATCAAAGTCGATAAGGTTATACTTTTTGCATAGATCCCAATGACACATAGCATCATCTGAAAGATTTGGCATTTCTCCGCCTTCTTTTACAACAACATTGTCATTGGCGTCTTTACCTTCTGGTACATCGTCGTTTGGAATATTAGGGATTGAGCAAAGTAGCTCAGTAAGTTTCTGTTGTATATCATTAAGTTCATGCTCAAGAAGTTTCGATTCTTCCTTTAATGCTGCCACACTCTCCTTGATTGCGTTAGCCTCATCTTTTTTACCTTCCTTCATGAGTGCACCTATCTGTGCAGCTTTCTTTTTGCCTTCTTGTAGTTCTTTGTCAAGTTTCTGCTGCGTCTCGCGTCTCATCTTGTCAAGGGCGAGCACATCATACACAGCCTGTTTAGCACCAGCAAAGTGCTTCTTCTCCAGACCTTTAATTACACGTTCAGTTTCTTCACTGATAAGTTTTAGTGTAAGCATATATCTATTATGTTTTATAAATGTTTATTTCTCTTTTCAAGCTGATTAAAAGACTAATGCAATAATTCAGCTAATCGAATGCAAATTTACTACTTTTTAGAGTAATTAGTGCATTTTACAGTCTTATTATTTGTTTTACACCTTTTACAGTACGCAATTTCTTTATTAGTATATTCAGTTTAGTATTATCCTCAACATTTATTTCAAGATTTCCGCTAAACAAACCATCATGGCTATCTATATTTATGCTTCTCATCTTAATTTTCTCTTCCTTGGAGATAATATTTGTAATATTACTTACAATACCGATATCGTCATTACCAATAATCTTCAGCGTGGTAGAATATTGTGCACCATCTTTTCCGCTCCATTTCGCTTTAACGATTCTATAACCGAAACGCTTTCGCAGTTCTGCTGCATTAGGGCAATCGTTACGATGTATCTTTATTCCACCATTAACAGTTACAAAACCAAATACATCATCACCATATATAGGACGGCAGCATTTAGCAAGTTGATAATCAATGCCTTTTAGATTGCGGTCGATAACAAGTACATCGCCATTGCTGCTGGCATAGTCTTCCGCAGGACTCTCAAAGCTGTATTCATCTGCACTTCTTACGGGTTGCTGTGGCGCAGCTTGATTTCTGTCGTGTTCCAGCACTTCTTGATATTTTTCTATTACATGGTTAATATCAAGTGTCTCGTCAGCTATCTGCTTATAGAAATCGTTCATCTCCTTGAACCCAAGCTTCTTTACAAGATGCGACATAGTGCTCTCATCCATCTCTATCTTGCGGTTCTTCATTCTGCGCTCCAACATTTCCTTGGCATACAGTCCGTCCTTTACTTGTGTTTCTTTCAGGGCAAGACGAACTTTTGCCTTGCCTCTACTTGTCTTCACAATGTTTAACCAGTCTTGCTTAGGCTTCTGATTTGTTGAAGTTATGATTTCTATCTGGTCGCCACTTTTAAGAATATGTCTAAAGGTTACTATCTTGCCATTAATCTTTGCTCCAACGCAATGGTTTCCAACATTAGAGTGTATTCTATATGCAAAATCAAGAACCGTAGCACCCTTTGGGAATTTCATAAGGTCGCCTTTCGGTGTGAATACAAATATCTCATCTTCGTATAAGTCCATTTTAAATTGGTCTATAACTTGACGATCATCGTTATTCTCCAACGCTCGACGTATGCTTGTCAGCCATTCGTCCATACCGCTTTCACCTTTGATACCTTTATATCTCCAGTGGGCGGCAAGTCCGCGTTCTGCCACTTCATCCATGCGTTCTGTGCGAATCTGTACCTCTACCCATTTGTTCTCAGGGCCTTTAACGGTAATATGCAAACTCTCATATCCATTAGATTTAGGCACACTGAGCCAGTCGCGCAGTCGCTTTGGATTTGGCTGATACATATTTGTAACAAGAGCAAACACGTGCCAACATTGCACCTTTTCCAATTCCAATGGTGAGTCGAGAATAATTCTAATTGCAAAGAGGTCATAGATACCTTCGAAGTCGCATTTCTGCTTCTTCATTTTTTGCCATATACTATGAATACTCTTTGTTCTTCCTTTCATGTGAAACTTCAAACCTTCGTCCTCAAGTTTCTTTTTTATAGGAGCTATGAAACTTTCGATAAACTTGTCGCGACTTGCCTTTGTTTCGTTGAGCTTCGATTTAATCATGTAATATGCATCATGCTCAAGATATTTCAGACTTAAATCCTCAAGTTCGCTCTTTAGTTTATATAAACCGAGCTTATGAGCAAGTGGGGCATAAAGATAACTTGCCTCTTCACTAACTCTATGCTTAGCTTCCACACAATCCGTATCCCTAATCTGACGCATAAGGTTTACCCTGTCAGCAATCATTATAAGGATAACACGCATATCTTCTGCAAACGAAAGCAAGAGGTTTCTGAAATTCTCACTCTCTATAACTGGATTTTTCTTGTATAGCTCTTGGATATGTACGAGGCCTTTAAGAATCCTCGCCACATTCTCACCAAACTTTTCTGAATATTCTTCAAAAACATTTGCCTCATTATTACGAACGCAAGGATAAAGCAATACTGCCATTGTGCCATCTCGCTTCAATCCAATCTCGTTAATTGCAATAACAGCAGTCTGCATACTCTGCAGCACAGGATTAAGACCAAATATATCTCTACTTATCTCGTTGTTTTCAATAGCCCTTCTTATATGTTTGAAAACACTGATTTCATCATCTTTTGTAAGAACATACCCAGTAGAGGAGCGTAGCTCTTTTACAACGTTCCTCAGTACCAGATTTTCTTCTGGCGTAAAAACAAGTTTCTTCTCCATAAGCAAATTTGCTTGATTAAATTATTGCAAATAGTACATAACCCACCCACAAAGGTAATGTTATTTAATATTATATCATCAAAAACACGACGTTTTTTGTTACAATAGTAATATATATTAATGAAGAAAAAGCATTTTTTTACATAATTGTTCGTCCTTTTAATATTAAATACCTACATTTGTAACACTATTAAACGAAACAATAACTTTAAAAATTAATACTTATGTTATCACCAAAAGATTTAGAACAGATTAAAGGGAAGGGAATATCTGAAAAGCAAATTGAGAAACAACTTGAAGAATTCAAGACAGGTTTCCCCTTTTTAAAGCTTGAAGCTGCTGCTAGTGTAGGCAATGGTATATTGTCAACATCAGCCGACGATGTAAAAAGATATACAGAAGCATGGAATACATACAAGGCAGAAGGAAAGAAAATCGTAAAGTTTGTTCCTGCAAGTGGTGCAGCGAGCCGTATGTTCAAGAATATGTTTGCTTTCTTAACTGCCGACTATGATGTACCAACAACTGATTTCGAAAAGACATTCTTTAATAGTATAACAAAATTTGCTTTCTATCATACACTAAATGAGATGTGTAAGAAGAATGAAGGTAAAGATATCGATGCTCTCATTGCTGATGGTAATTATAAAGCTGTTGTTGCTAACCTTCTTGAAGCAAAGGGACTTAACTATGGTCAGTTGCCAAAAGGTTTATTGCTATTCCATTCTTATGATGATGGTGCACGTACCCCTCTTGAGGAACACCTTGTAGAAGGAGCACTCTACGCAGACAGCAATGGTATTGTGCATATTCACTATACTGTAAGTCCTGAACATCGTGCTCTTTTCGAAGCAAAGGTAGCAGAGAAAAAACAAAAGTATGAGGAAGCGTATAATGTTAAGTATGATATCTCGTTCTCTGAACAAAAGCCAAGTACAGATACTATTGCTGTAAACCCTGATGACACTCCATTCCGCAACTCCGATAACACATTGCTATTCCGTCCTGGAGGTCATGGAGCATTGATAGAAAACCTTAATGAAATACCTGCTGACATAGTATTCATAAAGAATATCGACAATGTTGTTCCTGATAGACTTAAGGCTGACACCGTAACATACAAGCAGGTAATAGCTGGTGTTCTTGTTTGTCTTCAGAAGAAAGCATTTGAATATCTTGAACTTCTGGATAAAGAAACATATACCCACGAGAAACTTGAGGAAATTGTTGACTTCGTACAGAATGAACTTTGCTGCCGCAAGCATGACATCAATGAACTTAATGACAAAGAACTGGTAATTTACCTAAAGGGAAAACTTAACAGACCAATGCGTGTTTGTGGTGTTGTAAAGAATGTAGGTGAGCCTGGTGGCGGTCCTTTCCTTACATATAACCAAGATGGTACTGTAAGTCTTCAGATTCTGGAAAGTAGTCAAATAGACAAGACTAACACGGAGTACATGAAGATGTTCACCGAAGGAACTCATTTTAATCCCGTTGACCTCGTATGTGCAGTAAAGGACTATAAGGGCAAGAAATTTAATCTTCCAGATTATGTTGACCGCACTACAGGATTTATCAGTAGTAAGAGTAAAAACGGCAAAGACCTTAAGGCTCTTGAACTTCCTGGATTATGGAATGGCGCAATGAGCAATTGGAATACCGTTTTTGTTGAGGTACCTCTGTCTACATTCAACCCTGTAAAGACTGTTAATGATTTGCTTCGTGAGCAACATCAGTAATAGAAAAAATCTTATAAGCCAGTAAATGATATAAATTTACTGGTTATGTAGATAATAAAAAGTCTTAGAACTATAATGATTGCTTTATAGGTCTAAGACTTTTTTATTACCTTTTATCTACTTCTTTTTATTCTGTTTTTTACAGAATAAGCTATAATTCTATCTATTCAAAATGGCGCAATCTTGCAATATATTTTCCAAGAATGTCAAACTCTATATTAAC
>CAVKAH010000098.1:0-8532 GCA_963654095.1 Oscillospiraceae bacterium | reverse complement strand
CACAAAAGACAAAGCGTAAATTCAGAATGGTCAGTCGAAAGGCGTTAAGCGCACGCAACTACCTCACAAGTGCCTACAACTACTTCTATGACAAAGACCTCGGTGAGATGCTAACTGTATTCTATGATAGCAAGACTAAACGCTTACCTCCAGACAAGGAACAACATTACAAGGATGTATATCACATAAAATTTGAACAAGCGGACGAATGAGTATTATATGCGTAAGATAAATGAAAGCAGATATGAATATCCCTTTCATTTATCTTTTACCATATAAGACAAAATCTATAACTTTTCTATTTGCTTTATCAATTCGCTGTTGGTCTTTTCGGACGTATATTGATGTAATTCTATGATTACTTTTATGACCGAGACAATCTGCGATTATATCCATGCTTATCCCAAGTTCATATGCAATTGTTGCGAATGTATGTCTCGCCCAATATGTTGTTATTTGTGGTATTCCTATTTCACTACATATCCTACTAAGCACACGATTCGTGGATTGATTAAAACTGAAATAAGAAGCATCCCTGTCGAATATATTTATTAGATGTTCCTTGCCTCTATATCTTTCAATTATTTCAAGGGCTTCTGGCTCAACTTTGATATTATATAATGTGCCAGTCTTTGCCCTGCGATATGTTATTCTTCCATTTTCTATTTGATGTAATTCGGATAGGTCTTTTACATTTATACCCATAAGAAAGAATATTAAGAAAAACATATCCCTATGCTTTGCACGAATAGGTGTTAGTTCTATATCGTGCAATTTTCTTAACTCTTCGACGGTAAGTGACCGTTTGCTGGTTTCTTCCATTTTTATAGAATACATATTAAACACATATTCTTTGATAATCCCTTTTTTTCGAGCAAAATTTATTATTGCACGGATATTTCTTAATCTAACGGCAATGGTATTCTTCGTATTATCTTTCTTAAGAAAGTCGCAAAAACTATCAAGCCATTCTATATCTATATCTTCTACTCTTAACGTATCATAGTCACAGAAATCTTTAATTCTATTTTCTGTCGATGTATACAATTTAATCGTCCCAGTGCTATCTTTTTTTGATAAAAAATCTGCCATCTGCGTTTTGAATAGGTGGTTTTCATATTCTTTCTTATCTTCTTCGTTCGACAGAAAAAGGGCTAATTTTTTATTTGAAAAATACCGCAATTTCCCCTCTGCTTGCAATTCTATTACCTTATCATTTATGTTTGATAATCGTTTTCCTAACTTGATATTCAATAGTCGCTTATCAGGGAGATTTTTTATTTTTTCATTTTCCGCATCCCAATCTTCCTCTTTGAGCTCATACCCAGTAGCAATATAAATAGCCTTGTCTTTTCGGGCTATTTTAAATTTCAATGGGAATTTCCCATTATTAAGTTTTCTGCGTTTGTCAAGTTTTATAGAAACTTTTATCATTGTTGTATCTCCTATGTTTGCACGAAATTTGCACGTTATTTGTAATAAGAAGCATCGTTTTGCTCATTTTTGCATTCTCATAAGCGTTGCAAAGATAGCTTTTTTATAGCATATAATGCAAATAAATCTACTTTTCTTATGTATATCACATATTTTTTTTGATACTTTTCCGATATTGATATAGCCTATTGCTAACCATTGTAATTCAGATAGTTATGTATTTACAAAATATTCGCTTGCACGGAATTTGCTCGTTTCGTGTTTTGGGAAGCTACTTTATGGTGATGCAACAGCGCACACGATACCACCCCCTCACGTCATTCACATCGACAGTAAAATCTGCAAAATTAGGATTAACTGAGCGACAGATAATTTTTTCGGCATCATCCTTGCATGGAAATATATTCTTTATGATAGCTCCGTTAACGGTATCAAGAACGTAAGTGCAACCCCATTCGATAAAAGCCTTCTCGTTAATCTTTTGCACCATTACATTGCTGCCACTTGGGAACTCTGGAGACATACTATCACCCGTCACTGGTATTGCCATTGATATATTTTCAATCGGGGACATTATCATTTCGCAATCATGCTTTGATATTTGGCTCTCGAAGTTGTCGGGCGTGCCACCTTGTGCCGCTACTGGTAGCAGCGGTACTTTGTATGAGTTTGCGTCCGTTGTTGGCACTGGCTTTATGTTCGAGTTAATCATTTCGCCATTGCCCGTGGCGAGCCAGTCTGTGTTTACCTCAGGGTATTTTTCTTCTATCAGTCTTACAACTTTACGAGACAGATACTTGATGTTGTAAAAATGCCCAATACTCAACCCGAGGCTCTCTTGAAACTGCGCCATCGACATTCTTTCGTATTTTGCGACCATTTTCGCTCTTTCTATCAATGTTTCCATATATAATATTTAAAATAATATAAAAATTAATAGTAAATTAATAGAATCTAAAAAGAATTTATTAATTTTGCGGTGTGTTTAGAACACAACCCTTTAACGAGGGCAAAGGTACTAATAATATATTAAATTTTATATAATATAATAGTTAAATATGGTTATAGCAAGCCAAAAAAGTAAAGAGCGCATGGTTTGCCTCTCTGTAGGCAATTACATGGAACAGGGTCTCAAGAAGTCTGAGGCTGTGCGGCGGACAATGAGTGACTTCAAATATGCAACTGAGGCTGCGATATACGGCATCCTCAGACGCAATAACTGGAAAGGAGGTAATGATGGTGAACGAAACGCCTGATGTAAAACCAAAAGGCAGATATTCAATAAGAGAAACTGCTGAGAAGTTAGGTATCAGTGCAACCACAGTTTACCGCTATATGAAAAGTGGGTTCTTAAAGAATATCATAAGACCGAATGGACAGGTCGCCATCGTGGGTTCAGAGATAACCCGATTTTGGGGCGGAGAGTATATATAATATATAATAAGGTGTAATTATGGAGAAGGAGATACAAGAAGCAATTACATTATTAGAGTCTAAAGGCTACGAGGTGTTAGCACCCCAATCGCTTTCGGAGATTGATGAGGAGTTCGAGCACTGGTGGAAGTTATATGGCAAGTGTGTAGGGAAACAGAAATGCCTAAGCAAGTGGCATCACATGAGAAAGAAAGATAGAGCAGCTTGCATACAGGCAACGCCGAGATACGTTGCATCGATAACTCAGAAGGTATACCAGAAACATCCTCTTACATATCTGAATGGGCGTGGCTGGGAAGATGAAATATATTCTGAATATGATGAATCTACAAGACAACAGCAAACAGAGCTTAATTTCGCAAGAACAGCAGCCGAGGTCTTTAACGCAGATTGATGTCACGGAATGGCTGAATACGAATTACCCTTTGTTGAGCAACAGAAAAGAGCCCGTGAGTTCGTTATCGGTTGCGGTAAGAGATAAAACTTCCTTGGTTTTGCTTGACAAAAGACTTGGAGAAGGTGTAGCTCTTAATTGGGTCAAGGCTCAGTTGCTTGATACTTATCGCATCCTTGGAGCATCACAGGTGATTAACAGCCTACAAGTCATATTCATGGCACGGAGGATAAGAAGTATATACTACTATTTGTCTCCTTCCGAGCTAACATATTTCTTTGAATCTGTTATTAGTGGCATGTATGGAGATATATACGTCGGGAAAAGTATCAATCCTCAGAACTTGATGAATGCACTTGTCCGCTTCGACAAGCAAAGAGCAGATACGATTTCGGAGTTAGAATATGCCTCCCACGAACAATTCAAAAAAGAAGAGAGTAAACCTGCTAATATCGACTTCGTGAACGAGATTTGCAAACGGTTCAATAAAGAGTACAAAAAGAATCATATCGGATGTAAGGCTTCAAAACCCTACGAACCGTATAGGAAAAAAGAATAACATTTAAGTTTAACGTGTATGAAAATAGAAATCAAATCAATGACCATCACGAACTTCAAGAAAGTTCGGAGTCAGGAAATTGCCTTTAGCCACAATATGCTTATCAGTGGTGGCAACAAGGTAGGCAAGACAACTATCTATGATGCTTACCTATGGGCAATCTTTGGCGTGATAAGCAAGAAAAACGGAACAGTGCAACCGCTGGATGCAAACAATGAAATCGTGCATCATCTCGAAACTTCCGTTACTGTAGTCCTTAATTATAACGATGAGCGTGAAGTTAAAGTTCAGCGTATTCTTACAGAAAATTGGAAGGGCAAGGGTACATCGGAAGAGAAGTTGCAAAGCACAACGCAAGAGCGATTGATTAATGATGTCCCACTCTCACAGAAAGTTTTCAATGAAAAACTGGAGGAGCTTTGCCCATTGAATAAGTGGATGGTTCTCTCCAACGTCAACATCTTCATGACGTACAAAGTTGATGACCGCCGTAAGATGCTCATGTCTTTGGCTGGTGAAATCAACGAAGAGGAACTGATGAAGCCTTACCCTCTTGTGTATAAGGGGATAGTTGAGGAGAAGAAGGAACTATCCGATATGCTCCTACAACAGAACACGACGAAAAAGAAAGCTGATGAAGAATTGAAGCTAATACCTGCAAAGGTACAAGCCCAGGAAGCCTTGCGTATAACGGCAGATTTCGCCGCACTAAAAGCAGAGAAGGAGGTTGTTGATAATGAAATCAAGGTTATCAATGCTGCCTTAGAAGGAACTGCGGAAAAAAATCCTGCTATGGAGCAATATCTTGCAAAAGTGCAAGCACATAACGCAAAGGTTGCAAATGCGCAAAGAATATGGCAGGATGCAAAGATAAAGGATATTGACGAACTTACGAAAAAAATCTCAGAGGCTTCAAGTGCTTCTTCTTCTTTGTCTAATACTACCTATAATAGCAACTTGGATGCTTGCAAGAAAAATAAGGTAAGATTGGCAGAAATTGAGATTAATTTCAAGGCAAAAATAAAGGAGTGGAACGATGTTAACGAGAAGGAATTTTGCTTTAGCCAAACAGACGTTTGTCCTGTTTGTGGTCGTCCTTATACGGACGATATGAAGGCAGCAGAATACGATAACGCTGTCGCTGAGTTTAATAAGAGCAAGTCCGAAAAGCTTGCTAAGTTACAGAATGAAGCTGGCGAGCTAAAACAGCAGATAGCCGTTTTAAAAGGCAATATCAACACCTACGAGCAAATAACCAAGGCTCATGATGAAGAAGCCGTAAGAGCAGCAAAAGCAGCCTACGAGGAGCTTTTGAAGTTACGAACAGAAAAACAGAATCAGAGCTGGGAGGTTTCTTCTGAAAAGGCTGCTTACGACGAGGCGTTTTCCACAATAGAGGCTTCTAAGCCAATAGTGAAGGTTGATACCTCTACTGAAGAGAATAAAGCAAAGAAGGCTACTCTGGTTGTTCGCCGTGACGACCTTACAAAGCAGTTGGCTGGCGAAGAAACTAATAAGCGGATTGATGCCGAGAAGGAAAAACTCAGCAAACGCTCCGTTGAGCTTGCTCAGGTTATCGCAGATTGCTCTGAGACAATTCGGCAAATCAAGGCTTATAAAAAAGCCAAGATAACGCTTGTTGAAGAGAAGGTAAACTCTTACTTTTCGATCATTCGTTGGAAATTCTACGAGCAGAACAGAACCAATGATGATGAGAAGGAGATTTGTACCGCTATCGATAAGGATGGAGTTGATTACGATAACACGAACGACGGAACGGTCATTGATATGGGGGTTGACATTATTGGCGGAATCTCCAATGCTTCTAATATCTTTGTCCCCTTGTTCGTTGACCGCAAGGAATCAGCGGAGAAAATCGTACCCGTCGAGCAACAGACAATCTTCTTGCAATGTATGTTCGGGCAGCCACTTAAAATAGAATCGATTTAATAACTTATAAATATAATATTTATGGGAGAAAATGGAATCGTGGTTTCACAGCCACAGAATAGCGGACTGAATATGTTCGCTAACAAAGAAAGTTTTAATACAGGTTACACCATGGCTGGTGTTCTTGCAAAATCAACTATCGTACCTCCAACGTTCAAAGGAAATGTCGGCAACGTAATGATTGCTATTGATATGGCGCAGCGTATGCACACTAACCCATTGATGGTTATGCAAAATCTGTATATCGTCTATTCGCAGCCTGCTTGGTCTGCTAAATTCCTTATCGCTTGCATCAACGCAAGTGGACTTTTCGCAACCCCACTTAGATATGAGTTCGTTGGCGAGAAAGGAAAGGATGATTGGGGCTGCTACGCTTTCGCTATTGATAAGCAGGGCGAAGTACTCAAAGGCTCTATTGTAACGATGGGGATTGCAAGAGCAAGCGGTTGGCTCACGAAAAAAGACTCTATGTGGCAGAAAGAGCCTGAGCAAATGCTTCGCTATCGTGCCGCCACACGTTTTCAGACGGCTTACTGCCCAGAAATCTCTTGTGGTCTCGCCGTTAAAGAAGAGATAGAGGATGCTCACTTTGCCGAGATTACCCCCGATAACATAGAACAGCTTTCTGAAGGAGAAAAACTTGCCAAGGCGCAGCAGCAAGAGGAGGCGGAAGCAAACTCTCAGTCGCTCAATATGAATAACGGCGAGAATAAGGAAGAAAGCAAGCCTATTGGGGAGCAACCAAGCAATGAGCAGAAACCCGCTGAGACCAAAGAAAATGCGGCTCAAACAAAGCCAAAGGCGCAGCCGATGGGCAAGCAAGAAATGCCCGATATGTTCAAGCAGCAGTAATCTTTTAATAAATCGAAAGGGGAGGGGGCAACTCCTCTCCTTTAATATGATGTAATAATATGCAATTAAACGTTATTGGGTCAGGCTCATCGGGCAATGGCTATATTCTGCAAGATGACAAGGAAGCACTCATTATCGAGTGCGGAATGCCTTTGAAGGATGCCTCAGAAGCCTTGGGAAACAATCTAAAGAATGTTGTTGGTTGTTTGGTTTCTCATAGTCATGGCGACCACGCAGCATATATCAAACAATATGCACGGTCATTCAATATCTTTGCGACAGCAGGAACATTGGAAGAAAAAAACGCCAACGATGGTAATTTTCATTTTCACGCCATACCGATGCTTAAGGAAATCAAGATAGGTAATTTTGTTGTAAAAGCATTCCATACGGTACATGACACACGAGAACCTTGTGGCTTTATTATATCCCACCCCGATATGGGGAATATGCTATTTCTAACAGATAGCCATCATATCAAGTATAAGTTATTCTTTCCGCTTGATTATATCTTGATAGAGTGCAACCATACGGATGCACTGGTTGATAAAAGCGTCAAAGAAGGTATAATCCCCGAAAAGGTCGGCATTCGTGCAAAAGCCACTCACATGAGCTTGGAGAGGTGTATCAAATGCCTAAAGAGCAATAATCTGCAACATACAAAAGCAATAGTGCTTATTCACATGAGCGCAAATAATGGAAACGCCAAGCTCTTTACATCGGAAGTAGCGAAAGCAACAGGCAAGGCTGTATTTGTTGCGAAGAAAGGTTTTAAGTTAGAATTGCTTAAATAACGTATTACCCCTACAATAGCCCACTTGTAAGCCCATTGTAGGGGTAAATATATGGTGTTATTTACCTATTTGTTCAAAAAATAAGTTCTGATATTGTACACACCATCCTCATCGGTAAGGAGGTCGATTGCCATTTTGTAGGCATACTTTGCAAGTTCAGCAGTCTCGATTTCGCTAACAGAATCTTTGCCCAAAATAAAGGCGATAGTCTTGCCATGGTCGCTGACTATTTGATTCATTGCGATATAAAGAGCGTAATCGTTATAATAGGGTTTCTGCTCCATTGGTACACCAAGAGCCTCCATTGAATCGAGCCACGCCTGTTTATCCCATGTAGCTTGTGGCGACATACAAGCGATTATCTTTGTCGCTTCCTTTTTTGTCAAGTAGTTACGCCATTCGATAGCTTGCAGTTTCTCGATATACTCACTCGCCAACTCTGGGTTGGTTTCAACCATGTCTCCCATCATTGCTTTCATGGTCTCGCCAAAGATGTTCATGTACTTCGGCTCGTTGGAGTTCTCCATTGTATTATAGAGCGACTCGAATTTTTGCATCATTTCTTTCTGTTCCATATCTTATATCCTTGAATTGTTAACGTTCTTGTTTATTGCGGACAGAAGCCTGTCCATCTTGTCCTCTATGCCAGTGAACCGCTCGTCTATCTTCTGAAAGCGTTTCTCTGTCTCCTGCCTATCCTTGAAGGTGGTGTCAAGCTCCTCCAACAATGCCTTGCAATCCTCGGCAGTCTTGCGTGAGGTCTCCACCTTGGCAAGGGTCTCCTCTGCTTGCGCCTTTATGGCACGCACCTCGTTGACCACGCACTCCTTGTTGCAGGTGATGAGCAAGCTGCCAGCGTATGCCGTCTGCTCGGTGTCGCTTACGGAATAGGTGTTCTGCTTGCCATCCTTGGTCTGTATGCCGACCTCCACAAGCATCTTGCCGAAATTCCCTGGTTGTACGTCGGCATGGGGTGGGCTGACCGCCATAACCTTGCCTTGCTCGTACCTCAATGCGGTTCGGTCTAACAGATAGACTGGATAACCGCTCTTTAAATCCTTAAATGTCATAATTCTTTATTTTTAGTCTGTTTCGTTAAGTCGTTGATATACGAT
>CAVKAH010000097.1:0-8552 GCA_963654095.1 Oscillospiraceae bacterium | reverse complement strand
TGCTTTTATCCGGCATCTTTTTCGTCCTTCTTCAGTCGCATAGCCCGCTATGCTCATTCAGAAAGACAGAAAAATCTGCTCGACTAAAATTCAAAAATACATCAAAGGTAATTTTTAGAACCCGCCTTAATCATATTTCGTGGGCAGACCTGCATATATAATAAGGTGTAAAGCCCCAAACATATACATAATTATTCTCTGCCAAACCGATTGCAAAAGTACAACATTATTGTTCGAAATTCAAATAAATACAGATAAAATATCTGAATGGTAGGAATGAAATACGTTATGCAGGGTAGTAAAGTTGAAATATAAGTATTATTTATGTAAATAAAATCTTTGTTTATTAAAATAAGGGTTGTGTTTAATGGAATAATGTTTGTATTTCAATTTTTCAATATGGGTTATTATGCTTTATGTATACACTAATGACATAAAAGTTGTATGGTTTCAGGCTTATATTATACCAGAAGCGAATGGCGAAACGTAAAAAATGTGGAGAATAATTTTGTTTTCATCACTATTTACATTACCTTTGCAAATGGTATAAACCATTAGTGGCATGACAGAAATCATACCACACGATGGAGAAAATAATATTATAAATAGAATAAAAAACAAGGAAATGAACAAAAATATGTTTCGTGCGATGTCCGTAATGGCAGTAGCAGCACTCACATTCGCCTCTTGCAACAACGAGGCAAAGAAAGTTGACGAGAAGGCACAAGCACCTGTAGCACAAGCAGGAGCTATGAAAATTGCATATGTGGAGGTAGATTCCATCATGTCGCAATATAAATTCTGCAAAGAATACTCGCTTATCCTGCAGAAGAAGAGCCAGAATATCGAGAACACACTGGCGCAGAAGCAGCGTTCACTGCAGGCTGCAGCAGCAAAGTTCCAGCAGGATGTTCAGAGCAATAAATACACTCAGCAGCAGGCAGAGGCAGTACAGGCTGGTCTTCAGAAGCAGGGTGCTGACCTTCAGGCTTTGCAGCAGCGATTGGGAACAGAGTTCCAAAACGAGACAAACACATTTAATGCAGCTCTTCGCGACAGTATTCAGCATTATCTTGCTGCATACAACAAAGACAAGAAATATTCGCTCATCATCAGCAAGGCTGGCGACAACATTCTCTATGCAGACAAGGCATACGACATAACAAACGAAGTTATTGCGGGCTTGAATAAGGCTTACAAATCTGCTCCTGCAAAGAAATAATCAACAGAGATTATACATTTAGAACAACAAATACAATTCTTTTGTCTATAGGGTGGTGAGTTTATCTAAATACTCACGTATCTTTAGGCATGAGAAAGGGAGATTGGCAGAAAGACGGGATATACTCGATACTACATTGGTCGTATAATTATTGAGCGTCGGGGACATAGTTTCCTCATTTCCGCCACACGGACAGGCTTCACCGCAAATAATGCGATGGAGCTTTTCCTTTTTATTAATCTTTGAAAACTATGATTAAAGAACTGCAAATAAGGGTTAGTCCACAGGTGGCAGCCACAGACATTCTGTTGAAAAACTGGCTTGCCGACGAGTGTGGCATAGACGCTCGCACAATAACATCCGTAAGAATTCTGAAAAGAAGTGTTGACGCAAGGCAGAGAAACATCTTCATAAACCTTAAAGCAAGGGTATATATCAACGAGCAACCTACGGATGACGAATATCAATATACTGAATATCAGAACGTTGAAGGTAAACCGGAGGTGGTGGTAGTTGGTGCCGGACCGGGTGGTTTGTTTGCGGCTTTGCGACTCATAGAACGGGGATTACGACCTATTGTAGTGGAGAGAGGCAAGAACGTAAGAGAGCGTAAACGCGACCTTTCACTAATCACAAAGACACAAAAGGTTGACCCTGAGAGCAACTATTGCTTTGGCGAAGGGGGTGCTGGAGCGTATTCTGACGGCAAGCTATATACAAGAAGCAAGAAGCGCGGAGATACAGAAAAGATACTCAATGTATTCTGTCAGCATGGTGCTTCTACGGCAATTCTTGCCGACGCACACCCACATATCGGCACAGACAAGCTACCCGCAGTGATTGAGGCAATGAGGAATACAATCATTAAATGTGGGGGAGAGGTACACTTCCAGACCAAGATGACCGCCTTAATCCTTAAGGGAAAGAAGGTTGTTGGGATAGAGGCGGTAGACCTGAAAGACGGCTCTGAGCATACTTACAGAGGACCAGTAGTGCTTGCTACAGGACATTCTGCACGCGACGTTTACCGCTATCTCCATTCGGCAGGTGTAATTCTCGAAGCCAAAGGCATAGCAGTAGGCGTTCGTCTAGAGCATCCTTCTCATCTGATAGATCAGATTCAATATCACAATAAGCAGGGTAGGGGCAAATTCTTACCTGCAGCAGAATATAGCTTTGTTACACAGGTTGATGGCAGAGGTGTATATTCTTTCTGTATGTGTCCTGGTGGCTTTGTTATCCCAGCAGCTACCGATAAGGAACAGATAGTGGTTAATGGAATGAGCCCAAGTAACCGCGGAACGCAGTGGTCGAATAGCGGAATGGTTGTTGAAGTACGCCCTGAAGACATTGAAGGAGATAGTGTACTCAAGATGATGGACTTTCAAGACAAGCTTGAACACGACTGTTGGATTAACGGAAACATGAAGCAAACGGCACCTGCACAGAGGATGTCGGACTTCGTAAACTCTAAGTTGAGCTACGATATCCCTAAGGTTTCATATGCGCCAGGCGTAATTTCGAGTCCGCTACATTTCTGGATGCCGCAGATGATAAGCAAGAGATTACAACAGGGATTCAAGAAGTTTGGTAGCATGAGTCATGGTTTTCTTACCAACGAGGCGGTATTGATAGCCATGGAAACAAGAACATCATCGCCAATAAGAATCGTTCGCGACAGGGAGACATTGCAGCATGTAGAAGTGGAAGGACTATTCCCCTGCGGCGAAGGAGCAGGATATGCAGGAGGCATAGTATCGGCTGGAGTAGACGGCGAAAGATGTGCAGATGCAGCAGCAGAGTATGTCTTAAAATAAAGAAACCCGTCTGACGAGAGCAAAGAAAACTTGTTTTCAAATTGTATGGCGTGAGGTTTTTATATAAAACCTTGTTTAAATGGCTAATTTTTAGTACTTTTGCGCCCGACTGAAATACAGAAATTGTAAAAAAACAATATAATGAATATATCTTATAAATGGTTGAAGGAGTATGTTGATTTCAACTTAACTCCTCAGGAAGTATGCGATGCACTCACTTCAGAAGGTCTTGAAGTTGACGCCTTAGAGGAGGTACAGAGCATAAAAGGCGGTCTGAAAGGACTTTATGTCGCCAAGGTGCTGACCTGTGAAACCCACCCAAACTCAGACCATCTGCACGTTACAACAGTAGACTTAGGCAAAGAAGAGCCTTCACAGATAGTATGCGGTGCCCCTAATGTGGCAGCAGGACAGAAAGTGATAGTAGCCGATTTGGGCTGCGTGTTATATGACGGCGACAAAGAGTTCGTTATCAAGAAATCAAAACTCCGTGGAGTGGAGAGCTTCGGAATGATTTGCGCTGAAGACGAGATTGGTGTCGGCACAAGTCATGACGGCATCATCGTATTGCCAGAAGATGCCAAAGTGGGTACTCCGGCTGCAGAATACTACAATCTCGAAAGCGATTGGCTCATAGAAGTTGATATCACTGCAAACCGTGCAGATGCACTTTCTCATTGGGGAGTGGCACGCGACCTCTATGCATGGCTAAAGCGTAACGGTTATGAAACTAGTCTTCATCGCCCTGATTGCAGCAGTTTCGCTGTTGACAACAATGAACTTCCTATCGACGTGGATATAGTTTGCAACGATGCTTGCAAGCGTTATGCTTGTGTCAGCCTTACAGGATGCGAAGTAAAGGAGAGTCCTGAATGGTTGCAAGACAAGCTTCGTGTCATCGGACTTCGCCCAATCAATAACATCGTAGATATAACTAATTATATCATGATGGCATACGGACAGCCTCTCCACTGCTTTGATGCAGACATGATAAAAGGTCATAAGATTGTTGTAAAGACCATGCCTGAGGGTACACCTTTCGTAACTCTCGACGGCGAGGAGCATAAGTTGAGCGATAAAGACCTTGCTATTTGCAATACGGAAGAACCAATGTGTATTGCTGGAGTGTTCGGAGGAAAAGGTAGCGGAACGTACGATTCTACCGTCAATGTAGTACTCGAAAGTGCATATTTCCACCCTACATGGATTCGCAAGAGTGCACGTCGCCATGGTTTGAGTACCGATGCGTCATTCCGTTTTGAGCGTGGCATCGATCCTAACGGCACAATATACGCACTGAAACAAGCATCCATAATGGCAAAAGAACTTGCTGGAGCAAGGGTTTCGATGGAGATTAAGGACGTTTATCCTGAGCCTATCGAAGATGCAAAGGTTTCCCTAAAGTATGATTATGTTAAGGGACTCGTTGGCAAGGAGATATCTGTAGACATGATAAAGAGCATTGTTGAGTCGCTCGAAATGAAGATTGTCGCTGAAGATGCAGAGGGCATAGAACTTCAAGTTCCTGCTTATCGTGTAGACGTGCAGCGTCCTTGCGATGTAGTGGAAGATATTCTGCGCATCTACGGATATAACAATGTAGAGATTCCGACACAGCTTAAGAGTTCGCTTGTTATAAAGGGAGAGGAAGACATTAAGCATAAGTTGGAAAACCTTGTAGGTGAACAACTTGTGGGAGGTGGGTTCAACGAAATATTGAACAACTCTCTTACGAAGGCTGCATACTATGATAACCTAAATCATTATCATGCTGACAATCTCGTCAGAATAATGAATCCATTAAGTTCTGACCTGAATGTCATGCGACAGACATTATTGTTTGGAGGTCTTGAAAGTCTTGAACACAACATCAAACGTAAGAATCCAAACCTACACTTCTTTGAGTTTGGTAATGTTTATAACTTCAACAAGGAGAAACATTCAGACGAAAATCCTCAAGTAGCATACACTGAAGAATATCATCTCGCACTCTGGCTGACAGGAAAACGTGTCAGCGGAAGCTGGATTCATCCAGATGAAGATACTTCATTCTATGAATTGAAAGCTAATGTAATGAATATCCTTCGCAGAATAGGTTTGCCTTTCGGTGCAGTAGTATTCAAGAAGAGCGACAACGACATATACTCTACAGCAATTTCTATAGAAAACCGTGGCGGAAAGATACTTGCAGAACTTGGCATAGTATGCAAGAAACAACTTAAAGCTTTCGGCATAGACGCACCTGTTTACTATGCAGAGCTTAACTGGACTGCATTGATGAAGGCAATCAAGAAAGCAAAATTCAGCTTTAAGGAGGTAAGTAAGTTCCCGCCAGTAAGCCGCGACCTTGCGCTACTCGTAGACAATAATGTAGAGTTTGCTGAGATTGAGAAGATTGCTTATCAGACTGAAAAGAAGATTTTGAAGAATGTTGAGCTCTTTGATGTATACGAAGGAAAGAACCTTCCTGCAGGTAAGAAAAGCTATGCCGTTAACTTTATCCTTCAAGATGAGGAGAAAACACTGACGGAAAAGCATATCGAGGCCGTGATGACAAAGCTCATTGCTAACATCAAAAAGCAGCTCGGAGCAGAACTAAGATAAACAGAAAACATTATTGGAGGATGGGAAACGATACGTGATACCCACTCTCCAATAAGCTTAATATGAAATACAATAAATATAAAATCCAAAATAAATAATTATTCCAATGGGAAGAGCATTTGAATATCGCAAAGCGACAAAGTTGAAAAGATGGGGTCACATGGCCCGTACATTTACTAAGATTGGTAAGCAGATTGCTATTGCAGTAAAGGCTGGCGGTCCTGACCCAGAGAACAACCCACACTTGAGAGCTATTATCCAGACTGCAAAGCGTGAGAACATGCCTAATGCCAATGTGGAGCGTGCTATCAAAAACGCTATGGGTAAAGACCAAAAGGATTTCAAGGAGGTAACTTACGAGGGATATGGTCCTCACGGAGTGGCTATCTTCGTAGATGCTGCTACTGACAACACCACACGTACCGTTGCAAATGTACGTGCCGTATTCAATAAATACAACGGCAATCTTGGTACACAAGGTTCCCTTTCTTTCCTGTTTGACCAGAAGTGTGTGTTCACTTTCAAGAAGCCTGCCGACCTTGATATGGATGATCTAATCCTTGAGTTCATAGACTACGGAGTAGAGGAAGATTACGATTTTGATGAGGAAACAACCGAGGTTACAATCTATGGCGACCCTAAAAGCTTCAGCGATTTGCAGAAACATCTTGAAGGAAAAGGTATCGAAATTACTGGTGCAGAGTTCACTCGTATCCCAACAGACCTAAAGGAAGTTACTCCAGAGCAGCGCGAGACAATCGACAAAATGGTAGATATTCTTGAGGATGACGATGACGTTCAGAATGTATACACTAATATGAAGCCTGCAGAAGTAGAAGAGTAATATTTTCAGATATACTTTTTTCTTATAATTCAAAGCAAAAAATAAGTTGGAAAAGCATAATAACCTTTCCAACTTATTTTTTTGCGATAACGTTTGAGTATTACTCGTACTAAATTTGAGTATATCTCGCACTAAAATTGAGTATTTCTACTTAATCAAATCTACAGAACGCTGAATGAAGGAATTGAGGGCAGCACCACGAAGCATACCATTTTGTAAGAGCGCAAGGTCGATGAGCTGATGAACCACCTTATTGTCTTTGGCATGACCAGCAATGATTTCCTCTTTCTTAGAACGCTGTTCACCAAGACTCTTCTCTGTATTTTGCATATCATCCTTCTCTTCCTGACTGATATCTTCTGGCTTTTTATCCTTTCTTGCAGCATAGAGAGCATCAATTCTTGCCTGAAGTCCTTTAATCTCACTTAATACTGGCTTAAGTTCTTCGGAGCAAACATTCTCACTATTATCAAGAACTTCCTTAACAAGGCGGTGGTCGCTATTGAGAACCAAACTATAGCTGTCTGGCATCTGTGAATAGAAATTCATACCACTCTGATAGCGACTGATATCCTTCATCCTACGCATATATTCGTTCTGAGTAATAAGTACAGGCTGGTTATTCTCACCTAAAGGCTGCACCTCAACATTAAACTCAATATGCTCAAGAGTAGGAAGTTGAGAGCGGAAAGTTGCTGACAGAATGTCAGTCTTTTCATTATTGAGTTCGTTCTTCTTAGCATCTTCCTTTACTATAAGGCGGTCAACAATGTCGCTATCTACACGAGTAAAGTGGGCTTTCTCGAACTTCTGTTCAAACATATTCACACAAGGAGTGTCAAGCTGTCCGTCGAACAAGAGAACGCTGTATCCCTTAACCTTGGCTGCTTCTATATAAGAAAACTGTTCTTCCTTATTGTTAGCATACAGATAAACCAAGTTACCGTCCTTATCAGTCTGGTTGTCTTTTATAAGTTGTTTGTATTCTTCAAAGGTGAAATGTTTACCATCAACATCCTTGAAGAGGGCAAAGTCTTTTGCACGGTCGTAAAAATCCTCGTGTGAAAGCATACCATAGTTGATGAACAACTTCAAGTCATCCCATTTGTCCTCATATTCCTTACGGTTTTCTTTAAACAGAGAGTTCAGTCTGTCGGCTACTTTCTTTGTTATATAAGTAGATATCTTCTTTACGTCGCGGTCGCTCTGCAAATAGCTACGGCTAACGTTAAGAGGAATATCAGGAGAGTCGATAACACCATGAAGCAATGTCAGGAATTCAGGCACGATACCCTCAACCTGATCAGTAACGAACACCTGGTTGCAATACAACTGTATCTTATTGCGCTGCAAATCTAAGTTCGACTTTATCTTTGGGAAGTATAAAATACCCGTAAGATTAAATGGATAATCCACATTAAGATGTATCCAGAACATCGGCTCATCCTGCATAGGGTAGAGCTTACGATAGAAAGTCTTGTAATCTTCATCCTTCAACGAACTTGGAGCCTTAGTCCATAGCGGTTCCATATCATTGATAATGTTGTCGTCAGCTGTGTCCACCTGTTTTCCGTCCTTCCATTCTGTTTTCTTTCCGAATGCTACTGGCACAGGCAAGAACTTACAATATTTGTCAAGCAAAGCCTGAATACGACCTTTTTCGAGGAACTCCTTGCAATCGTCGTCTATATAAAGGATGATGTCAGAACCTCTGCTGTCTCTCTCAGCCTCAGATATTTCAAACTCTGGACTTCCGTCGCAGCTCCATTTAACAGCCTTTGAGCCCTCCTTATAGCTCTTGGTAACGATCTCAACCTTCTTGCTGACCATGAAAGAGCTATAGAATCCCAATCCGAAATGTCCTATGATAGCATTTGCATTGTCCTTATATTTATCAAGGAAATCGTTAACACCTGAGAACGCAATCTGGTTGATATATTTATCAATCTCCTCCTCTGTCATACCAATACCACGGTCGCTGATAGTGAGAGTGCCTTTTTCGGTATCGAGAGAAACTCTAACAGTCAAATCTCCTAGCTCACCTTTAAAGTCGCCTCTCTCGGCA
>CAVKAH010000096.1:0-8566 GCA_963654095.1 Oscillospiraceae bacterium | reverse complement strand
AGACACAATACAAACAATAAGCAGCTAAAGACATTCCTCGGAAGTTGATGATGACGCGCTGGGTAAAAAGAAACAGACAAACATACGCTGGATAAAAAGAAGCAGACAAAACAAACAAAAAAAATATATGAAGCTATACAAATATCTTGCAGCCATTATAATCGTTGCGGCTGCAATGGTGGCAGGAAATGCTACCGCAAAAGAAAAGAAAAGTGCAAAGATGTACGTGTTCGGAATAGCCACTTCGTTCAACGACTCTACAGCATATTTCACACCAATACAGGTTCTCGACTCCGTAACAACTATCGGAAAGACCTCCCTACTTGCCAACAAGCAAGAATATTCATACCAGTTGAGAGACTATTTCACAAGCAAAGGGATGCCTCACAAGACATGTACAACGATAAACAGAGCAGACAAAAAGAAAATTGAAAAGCTATACAACAAGACAAGGCTTAAGATGACAAAGAAGCAAAACTATATCATCAAAGACCTAACTGATAGCGACTTCAAGTTTGAACGCATTGTGATGGCACATTAAACTATAGATTAAACACCCGAATAAAAGAAAAAGAAACAATGTTCTACCGCATAGCCGAACTCGACGTGGAGATAAGTTTCGCTCCGTCGAGCTTCAACAACAACAAACTCATACCATCGTTCGCTCCATTCATCATTGACGAAAAGGAGAAGAGCGATGATATTTTTTTCAGACTACGGGTGGACGACAGCTTAAAGCCACGAAAAGACAAGAGGGAACGCATTGGAGTGTTCGACACGGGTAACGGAGACACCATCGTAGACCGCTATGAAGACGGCTCATACCAATACATAATAAAGAATATTGATGGTGCTGAATGTTGTCTACTACAGGCAGGAAAAGACTTCGGCAACTGCGTATGCGCCCTAAACGGCAACTACAACATGAGGCAGTATGGATTGAACAACGCTCTGATGCTCATATTCTCCTTTGCAGGCAGCATTAGGAACACGTTGCTCATACACGCATCGCTCGTAAGGAAAGACGGATACGGATACGCCTTTACGGCTAAGAGCGGAACAGGAAAGAGTACACAGGTGGCAAACTGGCTGAAACACATTCCTGGATGCGACCTTATGAACGACGATAACCCGATAATAAGACTCATCAACGGAGAAGCGTTCATCTACGGTAGTCCGTGGAGCGGAAAAACACCCTGCTACCGCAACGTTAAGGCTCGCCTCGGTGCGATAACACGTATCGACAGAGCAAAGGAAAACTGGGTAGAGAAGCTCAAACCCATAGAAGCATTTGCCTCCCTCCTACCCTCCTGCTCGTCAATGAAATGGGATAAGGATATCTTCAACGCCGTTTGCAACAACATAACAAAGATTATAGAAACCACTGGCATCTACACTCTCCACTGTCTGCCAGACAAAGAATCAGCCATTATATGCCAAAAGACGATATCAAAATGATAGAGAAGCAATTCTCTAATGCCCAGTTCATGCCAGAGATTGTGAAGCTATTGAACGAGGGGCATACCATAACGCTAACGCTAAGAGGATACAGCATGCGTCCTTTTCTTGAAGACAGAAGAGACAAGGGCTTGCTCGTGAAAGCTGAACATCCCGCTGTAGGCATGCCCGTATTGGCAGAAGTAGAAGGAAAGAGATACGTGTTGCATCGCATCGTAAAGATTGAGGGCGATAACGTTACGTTGCGTGGCGATGGCAACTTAAACGTGGAGCATTGTAAGCTCTCCGACGTTAAAGGCGAAGCTATCGGTTTCTACCGTAAAGGAAGAACAACGATGGACAGTACAAGCGGAAAGAAATGGATTATATATTCCGCCCTATGGACAACATTGCTCCCCATACGTCGTTATCTCCTCGCCATCCTCAGAAGAACAATGTTCCGTCAGAAGAAACAATATTAATCACGATTAGATATAACATTCAACAATATTTGATATTATAATCAATAAATATCAGAGATTGTATTCTATTAATCTCATAGATTATAATCAATCGTCATTAGATAGCATTAATCACGATTAGATACACAATATTAATCGATAAAAGAAACATTCTAAAAACGAAAATAAAACAATAATCAATATGCGACAGAAGAAAGGTTTTAACCTTCGCAATATATGCGGAGAAAACATTATCGTGGCTGAAGGAATAGAAAACATCGACTTCAGCAATATCATCAGTATGAACGAGAGTTCTGCCTATCTATGGAAAAATCTTGAGGGCAAAGACTTCACTGCTGCCGACATGGCAAAGTTGCTCACCGAAGAATATGAAATAGACGACCAGACCGCCCTTAACGACTCCACCGACCTTGCCGCCCTATGGCTCAATGCGGGAATAATAGAAAAGTAAAAAAGGGCTTATATGACAAAAAAGGAAAGAAATTTATATTTATGAGAATTCGTGGTTCGTTCATGACTATTAGTGTTTAAAGAAAAATACATGAATGAACCACGAATTGTTTATGTTATAGAATACTCATAAAGTATCTTACTTTATCTTTTCCAGCTCTGCTGCCATTTGCTTCTGCAGCTCTTGGGCTTTCTTTGCTGCAACTTCGGCAAAGTCTTCTCCCTGACTGGCATAGATGATGCCACGGCTGGAATTTACAAGGAGACCGCAATCTTTTGTCATTCCGTATTTGCAGACTTCTTCAAGACTGCCTCCCTGTGCTCCTACGCCTGGAACGAGGAGGAAATGGTTTGGTACGATGCGACGAATGTCCTCGAACATCTTGCCCTGTGTGGCTCCTACCACGTACATCATATTGTCTTCGTTGCCCCATTGCATTGATGTGCGCAACACTTTCTCAAACAAACGCTCTCCGTTCTTATCTTCGGTGAGCTGAAAGTCGTGAGATCCCTTGTTGCTTGTCAGTGCGAGAAGTATTACCCACTTGCCTTCATACTGCAAGAATGGCGTTACGCTGTCCTCGCCCATATAAGGAGCTACGGTGAGCGAGTCGAGGTTGTATTCCTCAAAGAATGTGCGGGCATACATGGCAGACGTGTTGCCGATGTCGCCACGCTTAGCGTCGGCAATGATAAAGTGGTTTGAGCCGATGCCGTTAAGATAGTTTATCGTCTTCTCGAACGAGATTAGTCCCTTTACGCCCATACTCTCGTAGAAAGCGAGATTAGGCTTGTATGCTACGCAAAACTTGGATGTAGCGTCGATAATTGCCTTGTTGAAGCTAAACACAGGGTCTTCGTCAGAGAGCAGATGCTGTGGGATTTTCTTTATGTCGGTGTCTAAGCCGATGCAAAGAAAACTCTTTTTTGTGAATATCTGATTTATAAGTTCTTGTCTGTTCATTTCTTTATGTATGTTATAGTTCGTTTTCCTTCAATCGCTCTGCATTTTCAGCCACTGTTAGTGCATCTATCATATCCTGAATATTGCCTGACAGGAAGCCCTGAAGGTCGTGTGTGGTATAACCAATGCGGTGGTCTGTTACGCGTCCCTGTGGGAAGTTATAGGTGCGAATCTTAGCTGAACGGTCGCCTGTAGATACGAGTGTTTTACGGCGATTGGCAATGTCGTCGATATACTTCTGGTGCTCTCTGTCGTAAATAAACGTACGCAAGCGTGAGAGGGCACGCTCTTTGTTCTTTGGCTGGTCGCGGGTTTCGGTACACTCGATGAGGATTTCCTCTACCTCGCCCGTATTTGGGTTCTTCCACGGATAGCGCAGACGCACTCCCGACTCTACCTTGTTGACGTTCTGACCACCTGCTCCACTGCTTCGGAAGGTATCCCACTTGATGTCTCCCTCGTTGATGTTTACCTCAAACTTGTCTGCTTCTGGCAGAACAGCCACTGTGGCAGCTGATGTGTGCATACGTCCTTGTGTCTCTGTTGCTGGCACTCGCTGCACACGATGTACGCCCGACTCATACTTGAGAGTGCCGTACACGCTGTCGCCGCTTACTGCAAAGTCGATCTCCTTGTATCCTCCTGCAGCACCTTCGCTAACGCTTGTTATCGAGAGGTTCCATCCCTTAGAGTCGCAGAAGCGTTTGTACATAGCGAAGAGGTCGCCTGCAAAGAGTGCTGCCTCATCGCCTCCTGCTCCTGCACGTATCTCCATCTGCACGTTCTTAGAGTCTTCTGGGTCTTTAGGTACGAGTGCAATCTTTATCTCCTCCTCAATCTTTGGCTGCATCTCCTCGTTAGCCTGTAGTTCCTCACGAGCCATCTCCTTTAGGTCGGGGTCGCTCTCGTTGGCGAGTATGTCTTTAGCCTCTTTTATTGAGTTTAGACAGTTTATGTATCGCTTGCGTGCATCCATAATGTCGCCGAGGTCTTTGTATTCTTTTGTTAGCTTTACGTAGCGTTGCTGGTCGGCAATAACATCAGGGTCTGTGATGAGCGTTGACACTTCTTCGTATCTGCTCTCCAGCCCATTGAGTTTCTCTAATATGCTGTTGTTGTCTGGCATCTTTTATTGTTATTCTTGTTATGTCTTAAATATTCGAACTGAGTGTATATCTTTATTATTCGAACTGAGTGTATATCTATATTATTCAAACTGAGTATTAATAATCGAACGTGCCGTATTCTGACTTTATCGTGAGGCTGCGCTTGCCTTCTTCGATATGTCCTACTATCTGTGCGTCGATATCGAAGCTTTTGCTGATGGCGATGACCTTCTCGGCTACTTCTGGGCGCACGTATATCTCCATGCGATGTCCCATGTTGAACACTTTGTACATCTCTTTCCAGTCGGTGCCGCTCTCTGCTTGTATGGTCTTAAACAATGGTGGAACGGGGAACATATTGTCTTTTATCACACGGCAGTTGTCGTTTACGAAGTGCAGAACCTTTGTTTGTGCTCCTCCTGTGCAATGCACCATTCCGTGTATCTCTGGTCGTAGCTCGTCGAGCAGCTTCTTGATTACTGGTGCGTAGGTGCGTGTAGGCGATAGAACGAGTTTTCCTGCGTTGATAGGACTGCCTTCTACTGCGTCGGAGAGCTTTTTCTGTCCGCTGTACACGAGTTCTTCGGGCACTGCATGGTCGTAGCTCTCTGGATATTTCTCTGCGAGATATTTCGAGAATACGTCGTGGCGTGCGCTTGTTAGTCCGTTGCTGCCCATACCTCCGTTATATTCTGTTTCGTAGGTGGCTTTGCCGAATGAGGCAAGTCCTACTATCACGTCGCCTGGACGTATGTTTGCGTTGTTTATTACGTCGCTTCGCTTCATGCGACACGTTACTGTGGAGTCAACGATAATGGTGCGTACGAGGTCTCCCACGTCGGCTGTCTCGCCTCCTGTAGGCCATATTCCGATGCCCATCTCCCTCATCTGTGCGAGGAGTTCATCTGTGCCGTTGATGATGGCTGATATTACTTCTCCTGGCACGAGCATCTTGTTGCGCCCGATGGTGCTGGATACGAGGATATTGTCTACGGCTCCCACGCAGAGGAGGTCGTCGGTGTTCATCACGATGGCGTCTTGCGCAATGCCTTTCCATACGGAGAGGTCGCCTGTTTCCTTCCAGTACATGTAGGCGAGCGACGACTTTGTTCCTGCTCCGTCGGCGTGCATGATGTTGCAGTATTCGGGGTCGCCTCCCAACACGTCGGGTATTATCTTGCAGAAAGCCTGTGGGAAGATACCTTTGTCAATGTTCTTGATGGCGTTGTGTACGTCCTCTTTGGCTGCACTTACGCCTCGCATCATATATCTGTTTGATTTATCCATTGCTTTATTGTTTTTGGCAGGTTCTGTTAATGCCTTGTTTTATTTATTGTTCTTGGCGTTTTATTGATTTATGCCTGGGTTTTATTGTTATTTTTGCTCCTCGCCTGTCCAGAAGTCCCAACTGGCGAATGCTTGCAGGAGGAGCATTTCGAGTCCGTTCTTGGTTACTGCTCCTTGCTCTTTTCCTTTCTTGAGGAAGAGAGTCTCGTCGGGATTGTAGATGAGGTCGTAGAGCAGGTTGTGGCTGTCGAGGGCTTCGTATGGCAGCTGTGGGCACTCGTCGTAATGTGGATACATTCCGCATGGTGTGCAGTTTACGATTACGTTGTATTCCTTTACTACCTCTGGCGTGATATTCTTATATTGTATGGTGCCAGGACGCTCAAATCGGCTTACGAGCACGGTTTCTATTCCGAGCAGCTTTAGTCCGTAGTTTACTGCCTTTGAGGCTCCTCCTGTGCCGAGTACGAGTGCTTTCTTGTGAAACTTCTCCAGCAGTGGCTCCATGCTCTTTGTAAAGCCTATAATGTCGCTGTTGTATCCTTTCAGCTTTATGGAGTCGCCTTTGTGTTCCACTCGTATCACGTTTACCGCTCCTATTGCTCTTGCCTCTACGCTGATATAGTCGAGGAAGCTCAATACCTTTTCCTTGTATGGAGTGGTAACGTTTAGCCCCCGAAGCTCTGGATTAGTGGCAAGCACCTCATCCAGTCCGTCGATGCTCTTTATATCAAAGTTCAAATATTCGGCATCAATGCCTTCGTTTTGGAATTTCTCATTGAAGAAACTTCTGGAGAAGCTGTGTCCCAATGGGTATCCTATTAAACCATATTTGTCCATAGCGATGAGTTTTTAGTTATTTTTTAGCAGTATAACATGTGCATATTCCGAACGTTAACCTGTCGAAGCGTGCCTCTGCGAAGCCTGTTCTCTTGAGTATCTGCACCATTGTCTCTCCCTGTGGGAATGCTTCGATGGTGGCTATGAGGTATTTGTATGCGCTCTTGTCTTTAGAGATTAGCCTGCCGTAGAGCGGTAACACGGTATGCGAATAGAGGGCGAAGAGCTGCTTTATGGGGAAGTGTACGGGACGTGTGAGCTCTATCACGCAGAGCGTTCCTCCTGGGCGCAACACCCGGTGCATCTCTTTGAGCCCTGCTTCGAGGTTCTGGAAGTTTCTTATTCCGAAGGCTGCCGTTACGGCGTCGAACGTGTTGTCGCTGAAGGATAGATGCATGCAGTCTTCTTTCTTGAAGCTGATGATGTGTTGCAAGCGTTCGCTCTCTACTTTCTGTCGTCCTATCGCCATCATTCCCTCGGAGATGTCGGCTCCTACAACGGCTTCTGGGTGCAGACGCTTGGCTTCGAGGATGGCAAGGTCGCCCGTGCCTGTTGCCACGTCGAGGATGGTGTGTGGCTTTGCTTTTGAGAGCTTCCCGACGAGGTAGTTTCTCCAGTATTTATCTATCCAGAACGAGAGTCGGTGGTTGAGCAAGTCGTAAGAATGTGCCACAGTGTCGAACATCTTTTCCACCTGTGTGCCTTTTTCTTCGCTGTGGTTGTATGGGGTAATTTTTTCTTGCTCGTACATTATTTTACGTATCTGAATGTATATCTCTTTTTGTTGTATTGTATAAGTATAATCCTATATTATATATAAGGTATATCTTCGCTTCTTATAAAGTATATCTTTATATTAATAAGGTGTATCTTTTTACCTATAAAGTATATCCTTATATTAATAAAGTATATCTTTATATTAATAAAGTATATCTTTTACCTATAAGGTGTATCCTTGACGATATAATATTAACGCCCTGCTATAACGCAAGAATTGAGGTTGCGCCATTCCGAGTGTGTGGAGCTTTGTGCTCCTCGTGGCGCAGCCTCAATTTCTGTATGCTATTTGGCGTATGCAGCGAGCCAATTCTTTACGTTGTGCTCTATGCGCTCTGCTATGTCGCCGCTCTCTGCTGCCTTGTCGAACTTCTCGCCTGTGATGTGTTCGTATAGCTCTATGTAGCGGTCGCTCACGCTTTCTGCGTACTGGTCTGTTATCTCTGGCATTGTCTGTCCTGGCTCGTTCATGAAGTTGTGCTCTATGAGCCACTGGCGTACGAACTCTTTTGAGAGCTGCTTCTGTGGTTCGCCTTTTTCAAACTTCTCTTCGTAGCCGTCGGCATAGAAGTATCGGCTTGAGTCGGGTGTGTGTATCTCGTCGATGAGGTATACTTTTCCGTCGCGCTTTCCAAACTCGTATTTGGTGTCTACGAGGATTAGTCCTTGCTTGGCTGCAATCTCCTGCCCACGTGCAAATATCTTGCGTGTGTAGTCTTCCATCACCTCGTAGTCTTCTTTGCTAACGATGCCTTGTGCAATGATTTCTTCCTTTGAGATATTCATGTCGTGTCCCTCGTCTGCCTTTGTTGTTGGGGTGATGATAGGCTCTGGGAAACGCTCGTTTTCTCGCATTCCGTCGGGCAGCTTCACTCCGCATAGCTCTCGGCATCCTTTCTGATATTCACGCCATGCTGAGCCTGTAAGGATTGAGCGTATGATCATTTCTACGCGGAAGCCCTCACATTTCAGTCCTACTGTTACCATAGGGTCTGGTGTAGCGAGTTTCCAGTTAGGGCAGATGTCGGTGGTGTGGTCAAGGAACTTGGCTGCTATCTGGTTCAACACTTGTCCTTTGAATGGTATTCCCTTAGGGAGAACCACGTCAAATGCCGAGATTCTGTCGGTGGCAACCATTACAATGATGTCATCGTTGATGTTGTAAACGTCGCGTACCTTTCCGTGATACACACTTTTCTGTCCCTCGAAATGGAAATCAGTGC
>CAVKAH010000095.1:0-8576 GCA_963654095.1 Oscillospiraceae bacterium | reverse complement strand
TATATGGGATGGCATCTTTATAGGTTGCACCAAGACAAGAGGTATGCTTCAGTCGATGTTTCTATCTTCTGCAATATTTTTTGTTTTATATTATGCGCTCCGCCAGTATATCGGAAACCATGCTCTATGGCTCGCTTTCCTTTCTTATATGATGACGAGAGGTATAACGCAGACACTGCTTTGGAGAGCCTCTTTGTATAGATACGGGAGAAAACAGATATAATAATAGCCAACTAACAAACTCTCTTTAAGGGAAAAATAAGCCTTGACACTTTTAAATACGATAAAGAAAGACCTATAGATTTAAGGAAATGCTGAATAACAATATAATAACCTCAGTTTAAAATAACATAAACTGAGGTTATAATACTGTTTCTTTCATTTTTCTGTTTTATGGCGAGTTCTAAAATGCCTTGTCTTATATTGATTCGAGGAACTTCTTTGTTACGTTGAACGAGCCATCTGCAAGTCTTGCCCAGAAATCGAAATACTGCGAAGCCTTGTTGTCTTTCAAAGGAATATCGCTTATTATGCGGAAACTGATGAATGGCACGTTGTAAATATGGCAAGTCTGTGCAATAGAACAACTTTCCATGTCGACAGCCTTTGCTGCAGGGAAATTATCAAGAATATCCTGCATCTTCTCCTTGCTGTTTACGAACCACTCACCGCTTACGATAAGTCCAGCATGAACAGGAATATCGCTCTTTAGGTTAGTAGCCTTGTCTATCAGTTCCTTTGGCGACTCGAATTTTGCGGGCATTCCGAGTATTTGCCCAAACTCACACTCGTCTCCACAATAAGCATCATGATAGCAATAGCTTGTTCCGACCACAACGTCCGTAACGTTCATCGTGGCATCGGCACCACCAGCTACTCCTGTAGAGATTACCAAGTCTGGTGAGAAATGGTCAATCATCTCCACTGCACCTATTGTAGAATTAACCTTTCCGATACCACATTTCTGTATTATAATTTCTTTTTCTCCGATGTTTCCTATCACGAAATCCTTGTGGTTATAATGCTCTACGGTTGCATCAGAAAGCAATGTTTTTAGTTGCACGAACTCTTTGTCCATGGCGACAATGATACCTATCTTCATAATATACTGATAATTTTTTGCAAAGATACAATTTATTTTCTAATAAGATAAGGCTAAATATCATTACTTTTACCTAATTTTGCATTCAAAAGTGTATAATCTGAAAATAAATACAATTATATTTATAATGAAAAATTGGAAACGCTTTCTGCCAGATGTGCTGGTGGTACTGCTCTTTGCAGTAATTTCTTTCGCTTATTTTTTTCCTGCCGACATCGACGGCAAAGTACTCTATCGCCACGATTCTTCTGCTGGTCGAGGCATGGGACGTGAGACATCAGAGTATTATGAGCATACTGGCGAGGTAACCCGCTGGACGAACTCCGTATTCTGCGGTATGCCTACATATCAGATAAGTCCTGCTTACAAGAGCCTTGATGCCCTTACTGATGTGGTAAACATCTATCACTTAGGGCTACCCGAAAACGTATGGTTCTTGTTTGTTTATCTACTCGGATTCTATATTATGCTTAGGGCATTCAACTTTAAATCGTACCTTGCAGCCCTTGGTTCTGTGATATGGGCGTTTTCAAGTTATTTTCTTATAATCATTGCTGCAGGTCATCTTTGGAAGGTGATGGCTCTAGCTTATCTGCCTCCGATGATAGGCGGTATTGTGCTTGCCTATAGGGGAAAATATCTATGGGGACTTTTTGTTACAGCTCTGTTTACGGCTTTTGAAATATATGCTAATCATGTTCAGATGACATATTATTATCTGTTCATCATCTTCTTTATGGTAATAGCATATCTTGTAGATGCAATTCGAAAGAAGCAGATGGCCCACTTCTTTAAAGCAACAGGGATATGTGCTGCTGGAGCTTTGATAGGAATTTGTCTGAACCTCAGTAATCTTTATCATACTTGGGAATATAGTAAGGAGTCAATGCGAGGCAAGAGTGAACTAGTTAAGGCTAATTCAAGTAATCAGACAGGTAGCGGTTTGGAGCGCGATTATATAACTCAGTGGAGCTATGGCATAGACGAGACCTGGACTTTGCTCGTACCTAACACTAAGGGTGGTGCCACTATGTCGCTTACGCAGAGTGAAACAGCGATGAAGAAAGCCGATAACCAGTTCCTTGAAGTATATCAGCAACTTTATCAGTATTGGGGAGATCAGCCTATGACAAGCGGTCCTGTGTATGTTGGAGCCTTCGTCTTGATGCTCTTCTTCTTGGGAGCGTTTATCGTGAAGGGTCCTGTGAAATGGGCACTCCTTGCTGCTACATATCTGTCAATAATGCTTTCGTGGGGTCATAACTTCATGGGACTGACAGATTTCTTTATTGATTACGTACCAATGTACGCTAAGTTCCGTACCGTGGCTTCTATACTTGTGATAGCAGAATTTACAATACCTCTGCTTGCCATGCTCGGACTGAAGGAGATTATAGACAATCCAAAGATACTTGAAGAGGCAGAAGAAAAGACGTCGAAGATATGTAATTTCTTCTTTATCTCCGTACTCTCGTTCTTTGTCAGGAAGAAGCGCGACTATATCCTCATCAGTTTCTTGATGACAGCAGGTGTGGCTATGCTCTTTGCCTTGATGCCAACAGTGTTCTTCAGCGACTTTGTTTCGTACAACGAAATGCAGGCTCTTAGTCAGATACCTGCAGAATATCTCAATCCGTTGCTTGCTAATCTTCGTCAGATGCGTCAAGCTGTATTTACAGCAGACTGCTGGCGCTCGTTCTTTATCATCGTTCTTGGCACATTGTTCCTCGTATTGTTTATAAAGCGGAAGCTCAATGCCAAGACAATGGTAGGTCTAGTTTGCGTTCTTTGTTTTATAGATATGTGGCAGGTAGACAAACGCTATCTTAATAATGACATGTTCGTAGAAAAGAGTGCTCGTGAGACGCCAATCCCTATGACAGAAACAGACAAGATGATACTCCGCGATAAGTCGGAGTGTGGCAACTATAGAGTGTTGAATTTCTCTCCAGGTGCATTCTCAGCAAACGAGACATCGTTCTATCATAAGAGTCTCGGTGGTTACCATCCTGCAAAACTGCGTCGTTATCAGGAGATGATAGAGCGTTATATCCAGCCACAGATGGGTAAAGCAATGTCAGCTATAGCTTCTGCTGGTGGAGATATGACAAAAGTCAATGGCGACAGCATATTCCCAGTAATCAGTATGCTTAATGCCAAGTATTTCATTGTTCCGCTTCAGGGTGGACAGACAGTACCTGTTATGAACCCTTATGCTTTCGGAAACGCTTGGTTCGTGGATAAGCTTACGTTTGTTGACAATGCCAACGAGGAGATCGACAAACTCGGCAAGGTGAACTTGCGCCATGAGGCTGTTGCAGATAAGAAATTTGAAAAGCAACTCGGTAAGGCAAATGTTCAGGACGGCAAATCTCTTGTTACCATCACTTCTTATAAGCCAAACGAACTCACATACGATGTCTGCTCTGACAAGGGAGGCGTTGTCGTATTCTCTGAAGTATATTATCCTGGCTGGACAGCCACCGTTGACGGCAAGTCTGTTGATGTAGGTCGTGTAAACTATATCCTACGTGCAATAAACGTTCCGGCTGGCAACCACAAGGTTGTTCTTACGTTCCGTCCAGCAACTGTAAGCGTAACGGAGACCATAGCATATATAGGTTATGCCCTGCTTGTATTAACGCTGTTGTTCCTTGTTTTTAAGGAATACAGAAAAAGAAAAGAAGAAAAATAACAAGACTAATAGTTATTTGTAATGAAGAAACTGCTGTCGTTACCACCAAATCTGGTGGATTGTTTTCACGATATTACGGGGTATGACCGCGATGAGTGGTTCTGCTCAAGCGACCCTATAGGAACGAAACTAGGTTCTGGTGGTGGCACGACATGGCTACTTCTGGAGTCTTTCCTTGACGATTTTGAGAATAAGGGCGGGGACAACTTCGACGCTTGGCTCGCTTCGGAAAAGCGTATTATCCTTCATGCTGGTGGACAAAGCAGACGACTGCCTGCATACGCTCCGTCGGGAAAGATACTTACCCCAATCCCCGTGTTTCGTTGGGAACGCGGACAACGTCTTTCGCAAGATTTATTGTCGTTGCAAATACCTCTCTATAAGCAGATAATGGATGCTGCGCCAGAGCGTTTGCATACTATGATAGTGAGCGGAGATGTATATATCCGTGCCACGAAGCCTCTTGGCGAGGTGCCTGATGCTGATGTGGTATGCTACGGATTATGGCTTGGAGCGGAGATAGCCAAAGATCATGGCGTATTTGTCTCTCGACGTGAAACGCCAAACGTTCTGGAATGTATGCTCCAGAAGCCTTCTGTAAAGAAACTTGGCGAACTTCTCAATACCCACCTCTATCTTACGGATATAGGTATATGGCTATTAAGCGATAAGGCTGTGGAACTGCTGATAAAGAAATCGCAGAACGCTGATAGTGTGCTGCAGAACTATGATCTGTATTCGGAGTTCGGCTGCGCTCTCGGCACAAAGCCTACAATAAAGGATGATGAGCTTGCCGAACTTACCGTTGCCGTATTGCCACTCCCTGGTGGAGAGTTCTATCATTACGGCACTAGCCATGAGATAATATCCTCTACATTGGCGATACAGAACCTCGTTAACGACCAGCGAGAGATAATGCATCATTCCCTAAAACCACACCCTTCGATGTTTGTTCAGAATGCGGAGATAAAGGTAACGCTTACTGATGCTAACCAGAATATATGGATAGAAAACAGTTGGGTAGGGGAGAAGTGGAGCCTAACGCATAACAATATTATCACTGGTGTACCACAAAACGACTGGCAAATATCCCTTATGGATGGTCAATGTGTGGACATTGTGCCTGTCGGTGAAGATGAGTTTGTGATACGTCCTTATGGATATAACGATAAATTCCGTGGTGCATTGTCCGATGATACCTTATTATATATAGGTCGCCCATTTAAGGAATGGGCAGCAGCATGTGGTATTGATATAGAAACTATTGATGGTAAGGAAGACTTGCAGTCTGCACGTATATTCCCTGTATGTCAGAATATAGATGATGCAGGACTCTTACTTCGATGGATGCTTGCTGGTGAACAGCTGCTCTCTGATGATGAGTTCAATAAGGCGAAATCCCTTTGGGGGGAGTGTAGAAAGCTGAGTGCCGATGACATATCTGCAGAGGCTGACTTCGTGCGCTTAACTCGTCAGCGTAATGAATTCCGTGCAAGAAACTGGACGGCAGTAGCCAAAAACTGGCGACATAGCGTGTTTTATCAAGTTGACTTATGTGATGCAGCTAAGGAATTCTCCCTATATAACATACCTACACCACTACCTATAAGCGATGATGCCCCATTGTTGACACGTATTCATGATAATATGTTCCGCTCCGAACTTGCCCGCTTGCGCTCTGATTATGCTGAGGCTGAACTCGCCGAAAACAAATCTTTCGCTTTGCTTCGTCAAGGACTCATAGCATCGCAAGCCTCGGCAAAGCAACATCCGCAGATGTCGGTATATGCCGACCAAATAGTGTGGGCACGAAGTCCTGTGCGTATTGATATCGCTGGTGGTTGGACCGACACACCGCCATACTGCCTTATGGAAGGTGGAAAAGTGATAAATCTTGCGATAGAACTAAACGGTCAGCCTCCGTTGCAGACATACGTGCGCCCTTGCAAGGAGCCTCATATAATACTGCGCAGCATAGACCTCGGTGCCTCAGAGGTTATTGAGACATACGAACAACTTGCCGACTTTAACCATGTGGGTAGCCCATTCTCAATACCAAAGGCTGCTCTTGCCCTTGCGGGTTTCTTGCCTGAATATGGCGTAGAGAAGTATCATGCACTGAAAGAACAGCTTGAAGCCTTTGGTTGCGGTATAGAACTAACGTTGCTTTCTGCTATCCCAGCAGGTAGCGGACTAGGCACAAGCAGTGTGCTTGCTGCCACGGTTCTCGGTGCGTTGAACGACTTTTGTGGCTTGTCGTGGGATAAGAGCGAGATAGGATGCCGTACATCAGCATTAGAACAGATGCTCACTACGGGTGGCGGATGGCAAGATCAGTTTGGTGGAGTGTTAGAGGGAGTGAAGATGCTGCATACCGAAAGGGGCTTCTATCAGAACCCTACCGTGCGCTGGCTGCCGAGCGACTTGTTTACAAGAAATGAATATAAGGCTTGCCATCTGTTATATTATACTGGCATAACACGTACAGCAAAGACTATTCTCTCAGAGATTGTTCGACGTATGTTCCTGAATCATAGCGGCGAACTGTCAATGTTACGAGATATGAAATGTCATGTCGAGGATATGTATGATGCCATACAGCGTGCCGATTTCCAGCGTATGGGCAACCTCATCCGTAAGACATGGATGCAAAATCAAGCGATGGACAGTGGAACAAACCCAGCGAGTGTACGTCGTCTTACCAACCTCGTTGATGACTTGTGTCTTGGTTACAAACTCCCAGGGGCAGGCGGAGGTGGCTATCTCTATATGGTTGCTAAAGACCCAGAGGCTGCAGCACGCATACGTGTGATACTCGAAGCAAGCCGTCCGAATGCCAATGCGCGTTTTGTAGATATGACATTAAGCGAGACTGGCTTGCAAGTTAGCAGAAGTTAGGAGCGTTTTTCATAGAACCAACCACCGACTTATGAAATTCAGAACAGAAGTAAATATAGATAAACCGACATTCAATATACGTCCTCAAGAACGTATGTTGTTTGTCGGTTCTTGCTTTGCAGATAATATTGGCAAACGTTTTAAGGAGGAGAAATTCCGTGCTGTCGTTAATCCGTATGGTGTGATGTATAACCCGGTAAGTATCCTTCATACCATAAATCGCTTTACTGAGGAGTTTTTCGAGCAGAAGATAGATGAACGATTGGTGGTAGTTTTCACTCTTGGTACTAACCATGTGTATCGGCTGAAGGAAACGGGAGAGATTGTAGACAACTGCCAAAAGCGTCCGCAGCGTCTTTTTCAAGAGGAGCAACTCTCTATAGAGCAATGCTGCGAAGCACTCTCTGAGGCTATCAATGTATTGAAAAAGATGTCTGAAGAGTTACAAGTGATAGTAACGGTAAGTCCTATTCGTTATGCCAAATACGGCTTCCACGGCAGCCAACTGTCAAAGGCAACCCTTCTGCTTGCCGCTGATAAACTATGCCAGGAGTATGATTGTTGCACTTATTTTCCTGCTTATGAGATAGTGAATGATGAACTTCGCGACTATCGCTTCTATAATGAAGATATGCTTCACCCCTCATCACAGACTGTAACGTATATCTGGGAACGCTTCTCAGATGTATTCTTCGATAAAGAAACGTATGCTTTTCTTGAAAGATGGCGTCCTATAAAGGAGGCTCTTGCACACAGACCTTTCAATCCAGATGGTGAAGAATATAAAGCGTTCATGCAGCGCACAAGTGAGAAAATACGTGAGTTGCAGCATTTGTACCCCCAACTTGATGTAACAGAAGAACTGGATAGACTATCAAAATATTATGGTATATAGCTCAAAAAGTATGCACCACGTTTAAAATTCTAAATATGTAAAAGTTAGTTGATAGCTAATATTATTTTTTTTGTTTTATCTATCATTCTGTCAGTGGATAATATAAGTGTTTGTATATAAGGAGGTTATATTGTTAGGTGTTTACAATATCTGTCATCTATCTGTCACTAATCTGTCATACAGGGAGAGAAGGATTTAGTCTTTTTTTGTCATATAAGCCGAAAAGTCAGATGTTTAGCGACTGACAGATAGATGACAGATGTCTTTAAACAAAAGCTTCTGTCAAGCTTGTTTATTGCCTTGACTAATAAAGGTTTATCGTGATATAATGACAGAATGACAGATTTTTTGAAAAAAATATATTATTGCTGTTTTAAGTTTTAGCGGACAGCAATAAAATCCTTTATAGTCTTGTTTAACAACCAAAGTAGTCGCTCTGCTTTTAATATGGCGGGTTCTAAAAATTACCTTTGATGTATTTTTGAATTTTATTCGAACAGATTTTTCTGTCTTTCTGAAGGAGCATAGCGGGCTATGCGACTGAAGAAAGACGAAAAAGATGCCGGATAAAAGCAAAAAGACACAAAGAGTATATCTGTCAATATAGAATTTAATAATACGTGGAATTTTTAGAACACGCCATATGTCTTTTGGGGATAAATATACCCGTAAAATATAATTGTCATAACCCTAATATATAATAAGGTATATCACAAAAGTGAAACATAATCTTTGTTTCAGTAAATACAAGCTTTATTTATCGGAATAAGAGTTGTGTTTAATTAAATAGGGATTATATTCCAATTTTAAGTATATGTTTGATATATTTATCTCATAGTGTTTATAAAATTTTTCTATAATTTTCTTATAAAAAATTTGGCGGTATAAAAAAAACTTCATACCTTTGCACCCGCAATAAAGAAATAGTTGCAACGGGGTGTAGCGCAGTTGGTAGCGTTCCTGGTTTGGGACCAGGCTGTCGCAGG
>CAVKAH010000094.1:6131-8611 GCA_963654095.1 Oscillospiraceae bacterium | reverse complement strand
CTCTGGTTGCAATGCTTCACCAAAGGCAACAGCCTTTGCAGCTATGACATGTTCCAACGGACCGCCCTGTTCGCCAGGGAATACAGCACTGTTAAGCATCTGGCTCATCATCTTTATCTGACCCTTTGGAGTGGTCTTGCCCCATGGGTTCTCAAAGTCTTTGCCCATGAGAATGATACCTCCACGTGGACCGCGGAGTGTTTTGTGAGTGGTAGACGTTACGATGTGGGCATATTTAACTGGGTTGTCGAGAAGTCCAGCAGCAATAAGTCCAGCAGGGTGTGCCATGTCTACCATGAGCAAAGCACCAACCTTGTCGGCAATTTCGCGCATACGCTTGTAATCCCATTCACGACTATATGCAGAGCCACCACCAATGATGAGCTTCGGTTTGTGCTCGATGGCGAGTCGTTCCATCTCGTCGTAATCAACTCTTCCTGTCTCCTTATTAAGATTATAGCCTATTGGGTTATACAGAATTCCTGATGTATTTACGGAAGAACCATGAGAGAGGTGTCCACCGTGAGCAAGGTTGAGCCCCATGAAAGTATCACCTGGGTTAAGAACAGTAAGTAGGACAGCAGCGTTAGCTTGTGCTCCAGAGTGTGGCTGCACATTGGCATATTCGGCGCCAAACAGCTTTTTCACTCTCTCAATGGCGAGAGTTTCAACCACGTCAACTACTTCGCAACCGCCATAATAGCGTTTGCCAGGATAGCCTTCGGCATACTTGTTTGTAAGGCAAGAACCCATTGCTTGCATCACTTCATCACTCACGAAGTTCTCTGAAGCTATAAGTTCCATACCTTTCAGCTGGCGCTGATGCTCTTTTTCGATTAAGTCGAAAATCTCTTGGTCTTTTTTCATTTTTCTTAGGATATAGGATTAAACGTATGTTATATTACTCTTTATTGTCTGCTTGCTATCTTTCTGCGAGCTTCACCTTGGTTTTAAACGAGTTTTACTCCTGTTTTAAACAAGCTTAACTTCGTTGATTTGCTGTTCTTTGTCGCAGTAGTGGCATTTTATAATGCCGTTGTATTTGTCAATAACATGAAAGATTGTCTTCATAGGCTCGTTGTTTGTGATGCACTTAGGATTATTGCATTTTACGATACCTTCAAGCTTGTCGGGTGTAGTAACCGTTTTCTTCTCAACAACTTCATAGTCGCGGATAACGTTCAGCACTACATTGGGAGCCACGACAGATAGTCTTGAAATCTCTTCATCGGTAAAGAACTTATTCTCTACCTTAATGATACCCTTTCTTCCCAGTTTTTTTGAAGGGTAATTATAACCTATTGTAACAGGGTTTGGCAGAGTCTGCAAACCGAGCAGAGTAGCCACAGCGTATGCTTTTTCTGCAGGAATATGGTCGATGACGGTGCCGTTTTCGATAGCGGCAACAAGTCTTTCTTTCTTACTCATAATAATATTCTTCTTCTTTCTATGTTGCTTATTCGATATTGTTGCTTATTCGATAATCGTCTTGTCATTCTTGACGTCGTCGATAGTATATCCCAAGACATCACAAATTATAGCCTCTCTTGCATACAAACCATTTTGTGCCTGCTGGATATAATATGCATGTGGGTCTTCATCTACATCATACGCTATCTCGTTAACCCTTGGTAGCGGGTGCATTATCTTCATGTTTTCACGTGCTTTCCCCAGCATATTCTTCTTTAGAATATATACGTTTTTCACTCTCTCATATTCCATAAGGTCGGAGAAACGCTCTTTCTGTACACGTGTCATGTACAGAATGTCAGCCTCAGCAATAATGTCTTCGTTGAAATCAGTATGCTCAACATATTTAATGTTGTGCTGTTTGCAATACAATTTGTATTCATCGGGCATTGCAAGCTCCTTAGGTGCGATAAAGTGAAAGGTAGGGTTGAAATGGCGCATTGCCATGATAAGGGAGTGTACGGTGCGTCCGTATTTAAGGTCTCCTACAAGAAAGATATTAAGGTTCTCTAGTGTTCCTTGTGTTTTGTATATGGAATAAAGGTCAAGCATGCATTGTGAAGGGTGTTGGTGTGCTCCGTCTCCAGCATTGACAATCGGTATTGGGGCAATCTCTGAAGCATATTGTGCCGCACCTTCGATATGATGTCTCATGGCTATAACGTCGGCATAATTGGAAACCATAAGTATTGTATCTTTAAGCGTTTCCCCCTTCGTGGCACTCGTAACTTTAGCATCAGAAAATCCGATAACCCTTGCACCAAGCCTGTTTGCCGCTGTTTCAAAACTCAGTCGTGTCCTGGTGGAAGGTTCAAAGAATAGAGTTGCCACAACTTTTCCTTTCAGAATTTCACGATTGGGATGCATTTCGAACTCTTTTGCCATCTGGATGAGATAAAGTATCTTCTCTTTTGATAAGTTGGCAATTGTTACAAAATCATGTTTTTCCATAAAGTGTAGTTATCTGTTTTGTTTATTTCGACTGCGAAGATAAGCATTATTTTTAATTT
>CAVKAH010000094.1:0-6121 GCA_963654095.1 Oscillospiraceae bacterium | reverse complement strand
TTTAATTTATATGAGGCAATAGAAAGAAAAAATTGTATTTTTGCAAAATAATACAAGTAAAGCGCCGTGATATAAACGGCTATTTATCTATACATATAATAATGAGAAGAAAATTCATACTGTTCCTTTGGGAACTCCTTGCCTTTATAACTATCGGTGGCTTTATCTGTTTTGTTGCCATCTGGAATGGTTGGATAGGCTATATGCCAGATATAGAAGACTTGCAGAATCCAATAAGCAGATATGCCTCGCAAGTATATTCTGCAGACGGCAAACTTATAGGTACATACAACATGAACAGAGAGAATCGTATTCATGTGGGGTATAATAATCTGTCGCCTAATCTAATAAAAGCTCTTGTTGCCACGGAGGATGAACGTTTCTATGACCATTCTGGCATCGACTTTATTGCATTGGGAAGAGCCGTTATAAAGAGAGGACTGTTAGGGCAGGCTAGTGCTGGAGGTGGCTCTACTATAACCCAGCAGTTGGCTAAACAGCTTTATTCGCATACGGCAGAGAGCACTTCCGAACGACTTATTCAAAAGCCTATAGAGTGGGTGATTGCCATTAAGCTGGAGAAATACTATACAAAGGAAGAGATAATCACTATGTATCTCAACTATTTTGACTTCCTTCATAATGCCGTTGGAATAAAGAATGCAGCCAATGTGTATTTTGGTAAGGAGCCGTCAAACCTAACTCTTGATGAGGCTGCGACACTTATTGGACTATGTAAAAACCCATCTTTCTTTAATCCCGTGCGTTATCCTGAGCGTTGCTTAGAGAGAAGAAACGTTGTGCTCGGACAGATGTTAAAGGCTGGATACATAACAAAAGCGGAGTTTGATGAGAATAAAGAAAAAGAACTAGTACTGAATTTCCACCGCACAGACCATAAGGATGGTATAGCTACATATTTCCGTGAGTTCTTGCGACAGTATATGATGGCAAAGAAACCAGAGCTTTCTAAGTATCCTACGTGGAACAGAGTGCAGTATTCTGTTGACTCTTTGGCTTGGGAAACTGACCCTCTGTATGGATGGTGCAATAAGAATTTGAAGAAAAATGGTGAGCCTTATAATGTATATACTGATGGACTTAAGATCTTTACCACCCTTGATTCACGTATGCAGAAGTATGCCGAGGAGGCTGTAAGGAAGCATGTGGGTGGATATTTGCAACCTGCTTTTAGTAAGGAGAATAAGACAAAGCCTAACGCACCATTCTCTATGGCACTGAAAGCATCCGAGGTAAGGTCTATTCTAGACCGTGCTATGCGACAAAGCGACCGCTACAGAATGTTAAAGGCTCAGGGGGCAACCGAAGAAGAAATTAAGGCTTCGTTCAGTAAACCTGTAGAGATGACGGTGTTTACCTACCACGGTGATATAGATACAGTGATGTCTCCGATAGACTCCATACGATATGTTAAGTCATTCTTAAGGTCAGGTTTTATGAGTATGGATCCTAGAAATGGAGCCGTAAAGGCGTATGTGGGGGGAATAGATTTCAACCACTTTAAATATGATATGGTTACTCAGGGTCGTAGACAAGTTGGTTCTACAATAAAACCATTCCTATATGCACTGTCGATGGCAAATGGAATGTCGCCTTGCGATGTAGTGAGAAACGTTCAGCGTAGCTACGGAAATTGGACACCAAGAAATGGAACCCGTTCACGCTATGGCTCTATGGTAACACTTAAATGGGCATTGTCAATGTCTAACAACTGGGTGTCTGCAGACTTAATGAGTAGGATTAATCCATACGATTTCCTACGAATATTGAAAGATTTTGGTATTAACACGTTTGGTATATATCCGTCTATCGTGTTGTGTCTTGGTCCTAATGAGGCAACGGTAAGTGAGATGGTTAGTGCCTATACAACCTTTGTCAACCACGGTATCCATACTAAGCCGATGTTCGTGTCTAAGATAGAAGATAGCGATGGTAATGTTATCACAACCTTCCAGCCAAGGATGAACGAAGTTATTAGTGAAGAGAGCGCATACAAGATGCTTGATATGCTGATGTCAGTTATAGATCATGGCACTGGCGGAAGAATGAGATATATGTATAAGGTGGATTGTCCGATGGGAGGAAAGACAGGTACAACGAACCGTAATGCCGATGCTTGGTTTATGGGCTTTACCCCAACGCTTGTCAGTGGCTGCTGGGTTGGCGGTGAAGACCGTGATATTCATTTCGACTCAACACGTATGGGACAAGGTGCGAACATGGCTTTGCCGATATGGGCATATTATATGAAACGAGTGTTTGCTGACCGCTCTCTTGGTTATGACCCTACAGAGAAGTTTGATATTCCAGAAGATTTCAACTCTTGTAGTAGTGATGATGATGCTGACAGCCGATATAGTATTGAGGAGATATATGAATGATAGTCAAGACAATTGACTTTGAATAAAAAATCAAAGTCAGTTGTCTTCGTTTACAGTTAGTTCCATCTCCTTAACGCATGACACGCCAGTGTATGTAAGTAATGGTAATTCTTTTCTTAATGCGCCAATAGCATTGAAAGCCAACGATTTCATCTCATTTTCCCCAGGAATAACTACAATGGGGGCAAGGTAATCAATCTGCTTTTTTATTCCTTCCACGCAGTATTTGCTATGGGCAATACCTCCAGTTAGGATGATAGCATCAACCTTTCCCATAAGTGCTACATACATAGCTCCAATCTGTTTTGCTATAGTGTAGAGCATAGCTTCAACAAGAGTATAGTATGGCTCAATGCCAGCCTCAGCTTTACTGTCGATAGTAACCATATCGTTTGTGCCGAGATAGCCCATCAGTCCTCCTCTGCCATGGATCATCTTCTTTATTTGATGGATATCGTATTTCCCACTAAAGCACAATTTAACCAAAGCTTCCGAGGGAATGGTGCCTGCACGCTCTGGAGAGAAAGGTCCATCACCATTTAGGGCATTGTTAACATCAATCACTTTACCTTTCTGGTGTGCTCCAATGGATATTCCACCACCGAGATGAGCCACGATAAGGTTTAGATCTTCATATTTCTTTCCTATTGTTGCAGCATACTGTCTTGATACTGCCTTTTGGTTAAGTGCATGAAATATGGAGTCTCTCTTTATGCCTGGAACCCCCGTTATCCTAGCTTTCATCTGAAGCTCGTCTACGACAACAGGGTCGGCAATATATGCTTTGCATCCGCATTTCTTAGCAATTTCATCGGCAATAAGTGCGCCGAGGTTGCAGGCATGCTCATTGGTGGCATTCAAAAGGTCTTCTTTCATCTTGTCGTTAACCTCATATACGCCTCCTTTAAGTGGACAAAGTAAGCCTCCTCTGCCTATTACGGCATCGAATTTAAGTTCGATATTCTCCTGTTGAAGCTTCTTTAGAATGAAATCCCTTCTATATTCGTATTGCTCGATAATACGATGAAATTTGGATATCTCGTCTATTGGAAGATGAGCTCCACCTGTCCATACCACCTTTTCGTCTTCGTATATAGCAAGTTTTGTTGATGTAGATCCCGGATTGATGACTAATATTTTCATTCCTTCAATGTTGTTATATTCTTATTTGTGGGATAGGCAAGCCACGGCTAGACTATAGAATTTTGATTCTCCACTATCGGCTCTTGATGCCACTACTATAGGTGCCGTAGTGCCGTAAAGCATTCCTGCCGTTTGTGCTTCAGCAAACAATGTTATTGTCTTATAGAATACGTTACCAGATTCTATATTAGGGAAAATCAAAGCGTCAGCATTTCCTACTACAGGCGATGCTATACCTTTTATAGCTCCGCTGTCGGCATCGCATGCAGTCTTCACATCCATCGGACCGTCAACTTCTACGTCTCCGTAAACTCCGTCTTTAGCTTTGCTTATCAGGTTCTGATAACTTATGGTGTGGGGAAACTTCTCGTTAACCTTTTCTGTGCAGTGGATAAGTGCAACTTTCGGACTTGTTTGTCCAAGGTTTCTGCATACTTCAATTACGTATCCCAATATTGCATCAAACTGTTCTTCGGTAGGACGAGGTATTACAGCGGCATCAGAAAATACGAGTAGCTTGTTGTATGAAGGTATCTGAGCTACCGTAACGTGGGTCATTACCTTACCCTTTTCCAATAGACCATGTTCCTTATTCAATACAGCTCTAAGCAGGTTGTCGGTATTTAATGTACCTTTCATCAAGACATCAGCTTTGCCATCTCTTACTATCTGCACCGCCATAGCAGCAGCTGCATCTGGATTTTCCGCCTCAAAGATAGACACGCGGTCGGGGTATTTCTCTGCTAATCCGCATACAAAATCTGCTTTTGTACCACCTGTTACCAATAGGAAGTCGGCAATGCCTTCTTCTAAGCTGCGGTTAATCACATACTCTGTATGCGAGTCGTTAGGGCACACCAATGCAACTTTTTTTCTGATGTTCATAGAACTCAGGTTGCTAATAAGGGTTCTGAAATTCTGTGTAGCCTGCATTTTGCTTATGATTTTTGTGCAAAAATACATTAATCATGTATTTCTACAAAGAAATGTTACACAATTCTTTTTCAAATGTGCAGTATTTGCGTAAAATGGTTTAGAAAATATGATTTTTAGAACACATATAGCATGAGGCAAGTATCTTTTCATCCTTTCATTTTAGTATATCTTTTTTGTATAATTGTATATAGTTTGCGCTTTTTATGCAATATAAACAGAAAAAATATTGTCGGAAAAGTGTTTTAAGGCTTATGATGTTCACTTTTGTCATATTAAGAAAACTTATGAAAGGTATAGCGTTTTGGATAGAAACTAACGCTCTGCAATGTGGATACAAGTATTCTTTGTGTTCGTTAGAATTTTCTTCTAATAAAAAAGACTGGCATATATGAAAAAAAAGACCATATCAGGTATGTGTTACTTGATATAGTCTTATGGCAAGTTATTATTTTTCGTATTCAGTATGGTCTTCAATTCCTGCCTCTTTTAATGCTTCTTGGCGTTCTACACAAGTGCCGCATTTCCCGCAATGTTTATCTTCGCCTTTGTAGCAAGACCATGTTTCGGTGTAGTCAATACCTAACTCTTTACCGCGACGTGCAATGTCGCCTTTTGTGATATTAGTGTAAGGTGCCAGAATTGTTACTCCGTTGTATGAGCCAGCCTTAGTGGCATTGCTCATCGACGTGATAAATTCTGGTCGGCAATCGGGATATATGGCATGGTCGCCGCCGTGGTTGGCAATCATCACATGGCTTAATCCGTTGCTTTCGGCTATGCCTGCAGCTATCGAAAGCATGATGCCGTTGCGGAAAGGCACTACGGTGGATTTCATGTTCTCGTCTTGGTAGTGTCCCTCGGGTATGGCTTCAGCTCCATCGAGCAAGCTGCTTTTGAAATAATTGTGTATGAATTCGAGCGGTATTGTGATATGCGGAATACCGAGCCGTTTGCAATGTAGCTTGGCGAAAGGTATCTCTTTGGCATTATGGTTACTACCATAGTCGAATGAAATACCTAGTGCAATGCTGTCTTTATAATCGTAAAGCAGAGTTATGCTGTCCATACCTCCGCTTACGATGATTATACTATCTTTCATTTCTCAATGATTATTTAGCTGCAATACACTCCACTTCAACGAGAGCTCCCTTAGGAAGGTCTTTTACGGCGAAGGCTGAGCGTGCAGGGAATGGTTCGTTGAAGAACTCAGCATATACCTCGTTCATCTCTCCGAAATATTTTATGTCGGCAAGCATAACCGATGTCTTGACCACGTTGCATAGGTCTAATCCTGCTGTGCGCAATATTTCTCTTGCATTAGTGAGAGCTTGTCTTGTCTGCTCCTTTATTCCGCCCTCAACAAATTCCCCCGTTGCTGGGTTAAGAGGGATTTGTCCTGATGCAAATACAAATCCGTTTACTTCGATAGCCTGGCTGTATGGACCAATTGCTGCGGGTGCTTTTTCTGTTTTAATAGCTTTCATAATTCTTAGTCTTTTATATAAATAAAAAATGCTATGGGGTTTATATCTTGTATGTGATACTCCCTTATCGATGACAAAGTTACAATACTTTTTTATATGCTGCAAGTATGACCCTTAACAATGTTGCTTTCTTTGCATATCTTTTGGGGTGTATAC
>CAVKAH010000093.1:0-8662 GCA_963654095.1 Oscillospiraceae bacterium | reverse complement strand
GAGCATAGCGGGCTATGCGACTGAAGAAGGACGAAAAAGATGCCGGATAAAAGCAAAAAGACACAAAGTGTATATCCGTCAAAATAGAATTTAATAATGCGTGGAATTTTTAGAATTTAGAACACGCCTATACAGAATACTGTATCTATTTCAATAGGTACAGAGTGCATCCCATATCATAAGGTCTTGACGTACATACCCTATCTTACCATTTACCTTTACTTTATACCACAGATACCCGTTGGAGGCATTGGTAACTAAGCCGAGGCAAGGATAACAATCTGGCAAAAAACCTTCTTCTGTACATATCGTACTTACCACAGCACTTTTACTCGTGGGACGTCGACGCACATTGACACATCGGGCATTGTTAATATTGATAGTAAGCCATCCTTGTCCTTTATCTGCTTGACATTCAACGATGCGACTTCCTTTCTTCTTTACCAGACAATAGTCCTGTACAGATCCGAAATAACAATCTCCGCTGTCTGCGAGGTAACGATATTTGTTGCCTTGAGCATCTATAACCACTTGCTGACTCATCTGACATTGTCGTATCTTACTATCCATTCCCCATGACGGGGCATAGATATCCATATCTGTTGTGGGACGGAAATTTTGGCAATGCCAAGTGATTGAGTCTTCGGGGAAGAGTGTGGTAAAAACTGCTGACAGCCCGTATGCCGACTGAAGGTGATAGATTTGCATACCTGATGATGAAACGAAAGGTGATGCACGGAACACGCTATCTTTGATGCATAGCTCAACAGGGGCTTCTGTCTTGACACATAAAGTAAAATCGTCTACCTGATGATTTGCCCATCGTGTTACAGGGGTAAGCCAATAAGGTATTGAAAATTTACTATCTACGGAATAGCTCATGCGATAGCTATACGTATGATGAACGATATTTAGTCCTGACTTAAACGGCGCATCAAAATAATAAGCATAGCCATAGGTAATGATGCTATCTAACTCTGAATTATAAAGAGCATCATCACTCATATATACAGTATCGGGTACTTCATTACATGTTTTCCACTTGGAGAGATCTAAACGTTTGTGGTCGCTTACCAACATATCATCCTTACGTGTGAATGCCACAATTCCATTTGAATAACCGAGAGGTGCTCCATTCATATTGACCGTAAAATTATGAATGAACGGATGTATCCCTTTACGGTTAAGTGGTGTATCGTCATTATACTGCGACTTGGCTTCAAATGCCATCTTTACCATTTTAGGAGCACCGTTGTTCCGAAACTCATAATATACATCCACCGTAGCAAAGCTATCCTTACCGATGGTGATGGTCAAGATCTCCCTTTCCGCCGAAATATCGGTCTCTGCTATAGGAACAAGAAAATTACCACTGGTAAAGTAGACTCCATCGTTAGCAACGGCAAGATGGACCGAAATCTGCATTACCAAAATGATGATAGTTAATATTCGTTTCATCGTATATTCGTATTTTTAGAGAGAAACTCAAGTTTATTAATCATTTTATTTCTCGATAGATGTCCGCAAAAGGCGACCATATCATAAGAATGGTACCATAAACACAGGAATACAAGTCGCACCCTTATCCTTCCGCAAGTCTTTCGTGTAAATAAGATACTTGTCAGAGACTCGTGAAGAGAACTTTTTGCAGAAGTTATCAATGGAGGGATGTCTTGCATAACCTGAAGACTTCACCTCCAAAGGACATAGCTTGTTCCCTTTGCTTAACAGAAAGTCAATTTCATAAAGATGATTTGATGTTGGCAAAGGGTATGTATAATAAAACAGATTGTTCCCCGCCGCAACCAGCATTTGGGCAACAACATTTTCATATATATACCCTAAGTTAGCTTCCAACTTGTCGCAGAGCAATTTCTCGTAAATTATATTATCTGTTACCTTTTTGTCCATGAACATTGAAGTAATGAACAATCCTGTATCATGCAGGTATATCTTGAATTTCTCCAGATTCTTGGTCAAAGACATTCCTACATTAGGGTCATCTGCATGATAAGCCACATTTACAATCATAGAGTTCTTCATATCCTCCAATATCGGTAGGATATTTTCCGCCCTCTGATTTTCTATTACAGAACTTACTTGATACCGACTTCCTCCATGAGCAAGTTGGGCAGGAATACTATTGAACAGCAATGATGCGCGTCCTGAAGAGTCTATCCTACGTAAATCTGCATCATAAAGATTAATGATAGTACGCTTCATTTCATCGACATCGGCAAAGTTATTCGTCTTGATATACTCTGAAACAACCTGAGGCATACCGCCAATCAACATATAGAGTCTGAAGTCTCGAAGAGTTTGTCTGACAACCACATCACCAAGTGCCCTCCTCGACTCAAAACACTGTTTTAGCAGTGGAACACTAACCTCATCACCTAATGCCCATCTGAATTCTTCATAATCCATCGGATACATCTCTATGGTAGTTTCTTCGCTTGGAATCAATATTCCTTCTGTATATTTACGAATACCTACAAGAGAGCCAGTTTCGATATAGTCATATCGCCCATCAGCAACCAAATACTTAATGGCTTGGCGCACCTTAGGAGCAAGTTGGACTTCATCAAAGACAATAACCGATTTACGTTCTACAAGCTTCACCTTGTAGATCATTTGAAGTTGCAAGAATATGAAGTTCAAGTCTGACAAATCCTCAAACAAGTCCACAACCTGCTTAGGAGCCTGCCCAAAGTCTATCAGAATGTACGAATCATATTCATTCTTGGCAAACTCTTCTGCAACTGTAGACTTACCTACACGTCTTGCACCTTTTATCATCAATGCACGTCTTCCGCCAGCACGTTCCTTCCAATCGCATAACTGATTGTATATCTTCCTTTTAAATGTACTCATTTGCAAAATCCCCGCTTAAATTCACTGCAAAGTTAGCAAAATCCCCACTTCTTTTATGTCTAAAAACTTGCAAAATCCCCACTTTTAATATTCGTTAAGAATTAAGTACTGCAAAGAAATATACCGATTATTTACCCAAATCTCGATTAAAAACATAGATTTGGGTAAATAATCGGCAAGTTTTTGAGATAGAAGACCGAAAAAAGCGATATGAGAATCTTGCTTGGGATTTCTCATATCGCTAATATTCAATGCTTTGAGCCTTAAAAGCTCAATTTTGAGCAATCAATACTCATCCTCATTGAAGAGGAAATCTTCTTTTGTTGGATAGTCTGGCCAGATATCTTCGATACTCTCGTAAACATCTCCCTCATCCTCTATCTCCTGCAAGTTCTCAAGAACTTCAAGTGGCGCCCCAGAACGAGTTGCATAGTCAATCAACTCCTCCTTCGTTGCAGGCCATGGCGCATCTTCAAGCTTCGAAGCTAATTCAAGTGTCCAATACATAGCAATTATTTTTTATCGTTTTGCACTAATTATGGCATCATATCCCATCATGACATTAAGCCAGCTATAAAATTGGACGCAAAAATAATATATTTTTTCTTATTTACAAGTTTTTCTTCCATATTTTTTCTCTTACTCCGTTATTAAAGTTTAATTTACGGGCAAGGATATAAAGATAGTCCGACAAACGGTTTATATATTCAAATACCTCTGGGTCTAGTTCTGTTGTCTCTGCAAGCGAGAAGATGCGACGTTCTGCTCGTCGGCATACTGTACGACAGACGTGTGCCACAGCTGCCTCGTGGCATCCGCCTGGCAAGATAAACGCCGTTTGTTGTGGTAAACTGCCTAAAAGATGATCTATCTCGTCTTCTAATATCTTCACCTCATTTGCATTTAGGGTGAACGATGGCGCAAGAGACGTTTGTGTCTTGTCTGTGGCAAGATAAGAACTTATGGTAAACAATACTCGCTGAATACGTATTATCAGCTCCTTGTCCTCATCGTCTTTCATAAGAGAAGCGAGCAGACCAAGCTGCGAACTCAATTCATCAACAGTTCCGTAAGCTTCTACTCTTGGATGAGTCTTCTTCACCCTTACTCCACCTATCAAACTGGTCATTCCTTTATCTCCAGTCTTTGTATAAACCTTTGTAATTGCCATAGTCGTGAGATTTAAAAGTTTATTATATAGTTTTGCTTATACCTCTTTTCATCAAAATAAATCAACCCACAGTAATACATATCGAATGATACTATATTCCGAAAATCCTCTAAGATATTCTTCCATAATCGTCTTTGGGCATTGAGATTATCAATAAACAGATAGTCACCTGTATGTAGCATCCCTGCAACAGACTTACGAACGTTATCTTTCAAACATTGTGCATCCACTATCAGTATATGGGATTTATCATCCTTCTGTAAGTATTCTGACAGTACGTTTACATCTTCTTCTTTCCTTATCCCCACATATTCCATTCTTTTGCATCCTGCCTTCAGATATGCTCTTGAATGTTTTTCGTCCACATCATCAAGGTAATAGACTGCAACTTTTGTTGGTTGCACATAATTTGCAAGTCGTAACAAGAACTCACCTACTTTCCTTCTTATAGCATCTGCTGGATATTTCTTTCTCAAGCTTTTATAAGCATAATATGGGAAATGTTCATTTATCACATACCTCACCATATTATAAGACCACGGCGATTGCACGCCAAAGCCTCTACAATGTCCTATACGGCGCAACCATATATATGCTCTTACTATACCAGATGTTCTCATCAATAGCAAATATAGGTATTTTATTATAAATAAAAACAATAATGAAAATAAATTTTATTTCACTTATCTATTTTCTCAAAATATCCCACTTTTACTAAAGCTCACCCCTACCTTAATATCTTCTTCTTGCCAAAGATGTGTGATACCCCACACATATCCATCGCCCTCGCTATCAGTATGCTTCCTCCTAAACCCATCAGTATTGTTACCACCGTATGACAGAGTCCTGTGGAATCAAAAGTGAACAACGGCAACATATATTTTGCAGCCATCGTAAATATAGGATGAAAGATATATATCGGCAATGTATTACGACCTATATATTGCATAACGCTTGCAAAACGCCCTTTGAAATATTGTGAGCACCATGCCGTAAAAGAAAAGAAGAAAAAGCAACAAGCAAAGATTGACAGACTTCCCCAATCCTGCAGCGTCTTGTCTGTTAGCAATAGTAGGAAGGGTATTATAGTCCAGAAATTTGCCTTTATCACCTTAGATATATCTTTTACGAACAGTCGTATCATTACTCCTGTAAAATAATACGCTGCACTCCTTAGTCCGAGGTAAGGGGTATATAATGATGTCAATATCAGCAACACAGCAAATATTACAGATTTCGTAACATCATCTTTCTTCGCAGGCACTTTAAACGACACATAGTAAAGCAATCCGCATACTATCATCACATGTAAAAACCAATATGGACCAATAGATGTTACACACATCACCTTATATACCGTATATGGTGTAATACTATCCACGCCGTCCCTTACAGGAAGATACAATGATAGTATCATAAAACCCGACACCATTATTATATAAGGTAAGATTATCCTCACCAAATACAAACAAAATTCTTTTACGGATTTGTTTATATTCACAAGATAACCAGTGATAATCAGGAATGCTGGCATAAAAAAAGCAAGGATGGAACTCTTTATATTTGGATATAATTCTCCAAAGTTCACTATATGAACAATGATTACCATGACGATAAGCACCACCCGTATATAATCAATCGTTACATTATAATGCTTCATCTGTCATAGCGTCATTAAATCCCTTTGCCAATCCTCCCTCACTTGTTTCCTTATAAAGAGATGGTATGTCGTGGCCTGTACGTTTCATCACCTCTACAACACGGTCAAACGACACTCTATGTGTACCATCTGAGAACGATGCATAGAGATTTGAGTCAAGAGCACGTGTCGCAGCGAAAGCATTTCGCTCTATACATGGTATCTGCACAAGTCCGCAGATGGGGTCGCAGGTCATACCTAGATGATGCTCCAATCCCATCTCTGCCGCATATTCTATCTGCGAAGGACTACCGCCAAACAACTGGCATGCTGCTGCCGATGCCATAGCGCAAGCCACTCCTACCTCTCCTTGACAACCTACATCGGCTCCTGATATTGACGCATTTTGCTTTACTATATTTCCGATGAGTCCTGCCGTTGCAAGAGCATGCAATATCTGTATCTCATTAAACTCATGTCCACTGGCTATATGATACAATACCGCTGGCAGTACTCCACATGCTCCACACGTTGGAGCCGTAACGATGGTTCCTCCTGATGCATTCTCCTCACTTACAGCAAGTGCATAGGCATAAACAAGTCCTCGTGTCTGTAACGACTGCTTATAACCTGTTGCCTTTATATAATATGTAGGGGCTTTACGGGGCATATTTAACGGACCTGGTAATCTCCCTTCATGTTTTATCCCTCGTTCTACAGCCTCCTTCATCGTTTGCCATACTGTCTTAAGATAGTCCCACAACGTACTATCTTCACACAACTGTACATACTCCCAATAGTTGCGACCTGTTCTCTCACACCATTTCATTATATCTGTCATGGTGTTCATATCATATACATCTGGAGTGTTAAAGTAATCGCCTTGTCCTTTTCCCTCTGACAAAGCTCCGCCGCCAATGCTATAAACTGTCCATTCTTTGATGATTGTCTTATCTTCTCTGTAAGCAACGAACTTCATTCCATTAGGATGGAAAGGTAAAAAGATGTCTGGTCTCCAAATAATATTAACGGGAGCTACAGTTTCAAGTACATCCTTAATAGCAACATCTGTCATGTGTCCCTTACCTGTTGCAGCAAGACTTCCATATAACGTAACCTCATACGATGTAGCAGCATCGTTAGATTCAAGAAATATCTTTGCAGCTTTCTGCGGTCCCATAGTATGACTACTTGATGGTCCTTTACCTATTTTATAAAGTTCTTTTAGAGATTTCATCGACTACTAGTTTATTCTTTGCAAAGATATGAAGATTAAAGGAAAATAAAGGATGATGAATGAATATTTTTATGGTGTCTCGTTTCCTAAAACCTTATTATTTAGAAATACGTTTTTACAGCAAACAAGAACTGGTCAATAAAGATTTTCTTGAAGGCTGCTATATTATTCTGTTCATAAAACATAAGCATCGCTTTCTTATAGTCGATAGAATCAACAGTACGGAAAGAAATCGGGCAATAGCCATTTGCTATCAAAATAGCATTGCTCGTTATTCTCGCAGTACGCTTATTCCCATCTGCAAACGCTTGAATATATGACAACAACACTAATGTTAATAGAGCTTTCTCAAAAACATTATTTTTCCCATTTACCAACGTGCAAGTATCTTCCAAGGCTTCACGAATCTGAAATTCATTATCAAGAGGACGATAATTTGTACCTGTGATACCTACACGACGATGACGAATGTTTCTATCTACCCCCAACTCCTTTGTCAAGATTGAATGAATGTCCTCTATTCGATGAACAGATAATTCTTTTAAATAATCTGGTACGTCAAGCACAAAATCAAGCGCATCCTTATGATTAAGCAGCATGATAGCTTCTTCTTTTGTCTTTCCAGCTGCGGTCTGCTTATCTTTTAGTAATCGTTCCGTTTCTAAAAGAGAATAAGTATTGCCTTCTATTTGAGAGGACTTCCAAGACAAGTCTACCCCCAGACGCTCCATTTCTTTACGATACTCTAATTCGGTCATACCCTCAGTGTTTTTCTCAAACTCCTTTTGTGCTGATGACAACACACCAAGTTCTTCTTTCATGAAAATCTCCACATTAGGTAGGACATTACGTATCAATTCAAAATTGAACGTTTCCTGTACTTCACGTTCATCAATATCTTTATCGAAATAAGTTGCCAAATCTAAAGGCATCGTTACATGAGCTTGCGCAGTAAGCTTATATCTTGTCGCAGGTCCGCGTCCATCCGTTTCGATATTCCCCTCCTTAATAGCAGCAGAAAGTAATCTCTTCATCGTACTATCGCTTGGTGCGTAAGTAAGACCTGCCATTATCTCTGTCCTATTTGACAGAGGATGATAATGTAAATATTGTAATATTTCTATATCTGTTGTCATACTATGAATTTATTAATCGGCTCAAAAATAGTTATTTTTTGCCAATAATCGGGTCAATGTGAGCCGATTTTGCATAAATTAAAGGGTGTTTTGAGCCGATTCAATAGAAAGGCACCATAACAAACAGAAATAATAGAGTAAACATTATAGTAAACTATATATCAACATGCGTACAAGAAACAATAGTTATTATTATTTTTTGTTGCAAAAATCCGTCATTCTGTCATTTTATAAGGTAAGTCTTTATATATCAAAATGTTATGTCGATGACAGATAATTGATATCTGTCATTATCCTTCATTATCTGTTAGGGGATATATAACAGGGATAAACTCTCTAAATATCTGACGAACAAGTCTTTAATCGAAGAGTTTGTTTAAGCCAGAGGATATTAAAAGATGTTTTGTAGTATACAATTTCTAACTAGAAAAAACTCTTTACCCATAAAATCCAAAGAAATTATAGTGGAGTTTACTGGACAAAACTAAAAAAAGTCCTCCAAAAGATTACTCTTCTGAAGGACTTCATTTGTTTAATGAAAAAAGGCGGTTACCTACTCTCCCGCATTGCATTGCAGTACCATCGGCGCAAGCGGGCTTAACTTC
>CAVKAH010000092.1:4853-8729 GCA_963654095.1 Oscillospiraceae bacterium | reverse complement strand
GTGCCTTTTATGCTCTCTACTATCGTTGCTGCTACAAGTATGATTATAATTGTAGCAGCCAAGGCGATAACAGATAGTTTCAGTTTCTTCATGTTAAATAGAATCTACGAATTTTATTACTAAGTCGCGCTCTTCTTTAGAAAGGTTACGGAAGTTCTTTACTGCCCATAGAGCATCGCTGTTTCCACCTTCACCAACACATCCGTGCCACATGATAGCTTCGAGAGTGTTTCGAGCACGACAGTCGTGCAAACGGTCGGTATGTCCAGCACAAAGTCCCATCAGTCCGCGTCCCCATAGTGGAGCTGTCTTACACCAACCTGTACGCAAGTCGTTCTTCATAAACAGACGATGCTGCACGAGGTCTGAGTATGGCCATATCTTTTGGTTAGGGTAGTGTACCATACGTGTATCGTCGGCAGTAAATCTTCCGTAAGGGTCGCGGATCTTATCTTCGCCAGTAGTCCAGCTTGGTCTATGGCAAGAGGCACAGCCAATCTGTGTGAATAGCTCTTTGCCTTTCTTGAAGTCCTTTGTCTGCGTGTTTCGTGCGGCTGGTATACCAACACCACGATGCCAAACCATATAGTTTATATAGTCTGATTCCTTCATCTCTACTGGCAGATCGGTAGCATTACCAAAGGTTATGATGTCTTTTGCAGGGTCGCCAGTCTTGTTCCATTCTGGATAATACTCATAAAACTTACTTGTTACCTCTGGGTCGGCAGCAGCAAATTGCCAGTATGCTTTAGGAATGTAGTGTGAGCGGAAGTCATCACGAGTTACATTTTGTACTTCCCAGAACGATGCATCCGACATTACAGATGCTCTGTCGAGGGCATAATCAAACTTATACACTATACCGCCGTTCTTCAAGGCAAGTGTTCCATCGTCTTTCTTCACGAAATCTTTTGCCTCGTTATCCCAAAACTGTGGGTTTAGTGTGGCGTGTTGTCCCTCACTGCGATATTGTTCCAGTATATCTTCGTCGGGAATTGCATCGATAAGTCCGCTTCCAATAAATCCGATGGTCGACTCTAATCTTACTTTAGCTTTTGACATAGGTACCTCATTGCCCCATTTGTCGATGAGTTTGCCGTAGATACACCCCTCGTCGAGTCTTACTTCTGGGTAGATGAGCGAGTATGTTTCACCGTCAGGGAATTTGTTATCCCATTGGTCGGTGTAGTCTTTCCATTCGATGTTCACCTTACTCTCGTCAAACTGTGGCTTGAAAGGAGCAGTAGACTGTCCCATAGCCACCCATCCGAACGACTCTACTACGATGTCGTTCTCGTCGGTAATCATAAGTATGTAGGCGTTACCCGTACTATTGGAATTATATTTTCCTGTCTGTCGTTTGCCATGTCCATAGCCTACGTGGCAGTTCTTGCATGATCTGCGGATATATAGAGGACCGAGTCCAGAGAAAGGTTTCTCTTTCTCGGTAAAAGGGTTGTCGAAATAATATTCGCCTAAAGCGAAAGCCTTTGATAGTCCCTGCTCTTCGATAGCTGGTGTCGGCTGTTGGTAGGAGTAAGATGATATGGAATACACTGTTCCAAGTTTTCCTCCAGTGAAGAAGTCTTCTGGATAGTTTTTGTATTTGTCGTCGTCGATATCTAAATCAAGCTTGTCGTTATCGCTACAAGCACAAAAAGCGAGTGGAAGTGCCAACATGGCAAGTTTTAGGAATTTTGAATTCATCAGTTTTCTCGTATTTTATTAAAGAGTACAAGAGCCACACGCTACATTAATATCATAATTTTTATTTATAATAGTGTAGTGTGTGGCTGTATTGAAAATATATGCGTAGATGCGCAAATACGCTATAAGAAACCGCTTAAATAGACTCTACAAAGAATATAATATTATCGCGGTTTTCTTTAGAGAGCTTGCGGAACTTCTCTATCGTACTACGTGCATCACTCTTTGCACTACCATGCCACATGATAGCCTCCATTGTATTGCGAGCACGGCAGTCGTGTAGACGGTCTTCAGACCCTGTGCAGAGCTTAGACAAGCCACGTCCCCATAGTGGAGTGGTGCGACACCAACCTGTACGGATATCGTTCTCCATGTATAGGCGGTGCTGAACGAAGTCAGAGTAAGGCCAAATCTTCTGCTTTGGATAGCGTGGCATATCGGCATTAGTGAAGATACCGTTAGGATCTTGGATGTTATCGTCGCCTGTAATCCAACTTGGACGGTGGCAGTTGGCACATCCTATCTCCTTAAACAGCTTCATACCTTTCTTGAAACGGTCTGTTGTAGTGTTGCGGGCAGCTGGAACAGCCAGTCCACGGTGCCAAATCATAAAGTTCTTATACTGTGCTTGTGTCATCTCAGGGTCGAGGTCTTTAGCCAACAGATAGTTCTTTATGTTTGCCTTCACGTCGTTTGTGTGCCATGAAGCATGAGTGTGGTTAGGGTCAAGATTTTCTATGTATGCAGGGAAATTAGCCTGAACGTCAGGATCTTCGGATGATGTAGTAGCATAGATATTAGGGTCAAGACTCAAGTAGTGGCTGCGACGATCAGGACGTGTAACGTTTGTTATGTTCCAGATAGCGTTTGCTCCAGGACCATCAAGCACAGGACCACGGCTCAAGGCATAAGTATAGCGGCGCACGTATTTCGTTCCTGTTGTGGCATTAGAGTAGTAGCTCACCCAGTTATTGTCTGTCTGACTCCACATTGCTGGGTTCAAGGCGTCAGTCTTACCAATAGAGTTGAAATATTGGCTCTGACGTTTCCATTCGGCTGTGATAGAGTCTTCAGGAATAGCATCTGTAAGTCCTGTACCATAGATACCGATAGTAGACTCAAGGCGTATACCTATCTCGTCTGCCACTTGGTCTGAAGGAATTACAACGTTTTGTCCGTTGCGCTTCACGGTAACAGGAGAGTAATATGCCGTGCTTGGGATTGTTACCTCTGGGTAGATAAGATCGTATGTCTCACCATCAGGGAACTTATTTCCCCATTCGTCGGTGTATTTATTCCATGTTATATCAATCTGGCTTTCGTCTATCTGTGGCTTAAATGGTTCGATAGCCTTTGTCTGTGGCATACCAGCTACAGAATAGATATAGGCGTTGGTCTGCTTGTCGTAGATTACGAGCAGATAACCATTACCTTCCTGATCTGCACGATAATAGTGTTTCTGACGTTTGCCATGTCCGTAGTTAGGATGGCAGTATAAACAACCACGACGTACATATACAGGACCAAGTCCGGCGAATGCACTTGACGACGTGTTGTAGTCTTTTTCAAAAAGACTTTCTCCAATTTGGAAAGCCTGTCCCATGCCTGCATTGTCTACAGCAGGAGTAGCCTGACGATAGGCGTATGCCGACTGGATATTTGTTGTACCGAGTTTACCTCCGGCATAATACCATTCGTTAGGTGTGCCGAATTCATTTTCTGGCAAGGTCCAGTCTGCGGTATCATCGTCTGTACAGGCAGTAAGAGCCATAGCCGTGAATAGAGCAGGGATTAAATAGATGTGTTTCATAATGCTGTTTTGTTAAACGTAAAATGTTGGCGGTCTGTTTATGGCAGACCACCAACTATCTTTATATAAATTTACTGTTACTTTTCAATGTTAGTCAAGTAGGTCATATAGAGCATCCAAAGAGTTCTCAAGACCATCAAGAGCCGTCATTGCGTCTTTTGCACTCTGGTCCGTATAGTAGAGAACGAATGGGTCTTTCATAGCCTTAATCTTAGCAAGAGCGTTCTCAAGGTTAGTCATAACGCTTTCTGCAGCAGCCTTTGTCTTATCTTTCTTCAGACATACACCGATGAGAGAGTTTGCGTTAGGAACAGTCCCGTCTACTGTGCAACCGCCATATAGAGCGTGCTTGCATGACA
>CAVKAH010000092.1:0-4843 GCA_963654095.1 Oscillospiraceae bacterium | reverse complement strand
TAGAAGTCCTGAATAGAGTTGTAAGAATGAGGAGACTCAATATAGTTAACATCTTCACCTGTTGCAGGAGCTCCAATCTTAGAGTCGCGAACCTCACCGATAATATCGTTAGCACCATCAATAATATTCTTAGAAGCAAGAAGTACTGATGTGTATGTAGAACCAACGTTACCTGCGTTCTTGAAGTTCTCGCCATAGTTGATTGCAGACTCAAATTCTACTTCGTCAAGTAGAGCCTGCTCGTCGGCAGAAACCTCACCGCCCCATGCAGAAACGAGCTTCAGAGAGCTAACATATAGGTCTTGTGCTGCTGCCTTTGCGAAATAAATCTCGTTTGCAGTAAGGTCAGCAAAATGACGAGGATTACCATTGCGGAAGATAAGGTATTCTACAGCGTGGAAACCAGTCAGGTTCAGACCAGTAGTAATAGCCTCGTCGATAATCTTTGTAGCTTTCTCGTTTGCTTCTCCTTCACCACCAAGTTCAACATTAGCAAATCTGCTCATATAAGCATCAAATGCTGTCTTGTCGAATGGCCATGTGTCAGTGTGTGGGTCGATGTTATAATCGCCAGCTGCACCGAATAGGAAAGCCTCAGAATACTCCCACCATTTACGCGAAAGCTTCCATGTTTCGCAAGCCTTTGATACGCCTGCATCATCGCTCATTGCATTGATGTCAGCAACAAGCTGCTTGTTGTAGTTAGCCAGATTGCGGTATGTTGGAACAACAGTATTGTTTACATAGTCAGCGTTTATGATCTTGAGAGCAGACTCTGCAATAGTACTTTCATGCTCATCGCCATCATCATCGCTACAGCTTGCGAAGCCCATAGATAGAGTTAATGCTGCTGCAAACATCATTGAATACTTAAAGATCTTCTTCATTTTTGTTTTTTGTTTTTAAGATTATTATTAAGTTTATTATTTCTTGCTTGTATTTCTATATAGCTAGAATATTCTTTATTTCAAGAACCAACCATTGAATGTTATACCCAGTGATACGCTAGGCTCATTGTTGAACTTGCTTGCAAGGAAGCGGTGGCTATACTCACCTTTGATTATAATCTCTTTAACAGGAGAGTAGTTTAGACCAACTGCCATTCTCTTTACACGATCGTATTTGTAAGCAGTCTTATGATTGCCAGATGCGTATGTGTTGTAGTCTTCATAACGTCCGAAAACATATAGTTTCTGCTTGTTTTGCAAACTGCTAATCTGTGAGAAGATGTTATATCCAGCTTCTAAGCCTACAGCGTAAGCATTGCTTGCGATAGGAGAGTGCTTAGAAGGTGAACCATCCTGCTGCTTATGCTTAGGGAAAGCATTCATAAATTCAGTCATCTTAGCAGCATTGCCGAGATGTGAATATGTGGCATTACCGCGTACAATCCAATTCCAACGGTTTAACTCAAAGCCAAAGCTTCCTATTGCCAAAGCACCATGTAGCTTCTTGTATGAATCGCTCATCTTGTACTCTGTATTCCTGAATGTATATCCGTAATATCCGCTCAAACTAAGGCGTAAGCCTGGGACAGAATAGTTGTCAACACGGGCTGCGCCAGCATAAACATTAGCCAACTTGTATTCATAAGGACTTGTCGCACCATAGTGGACATAGCAGTTATGTCCAAAGCGTTCTGCATCGAGTCCTGATGTGAATATAGCCTCGTAACGCCAATCGCTAACACGTCCCCAAAGAGAGATACCTACCTGATGCCATGTGTTAGGGAGTATCTTGGCTTCACCCTCAGAACGGTAGACGGTAAAGAAATTGTTTGGCATGTGATATGCGTTGATTTCGCCTACAGGAATGATAATCTCACCAGCTTTGATATTGAACTTGCCGCCCCAGAAAGCCTTGTTAATCCAGAATTGCTCTAGTGCTACTTCACCGCCGCGTTCTGTTTCTGCTTCATATTCACCGCTTTCATCGGCCTCTATCTCTACGGCACTCTCTGTTCCTCCGTGCTCAAACTCAATCTCCATACCCATTGTCCAGCCTTTGCCGAAGTCGTAACCGAGGTTGAGGGTTACGTGTGGCAAGTCGAAACGTCCGTGGCTATCATCGTTTTTATACGTTTCAGGGTCTTTATAGCGGTTGAAATGCTGACTGTAGAAATTACGAGTCATTACTGCTTCTCCGTATCCGCCGATAGAAAAGCGTGAAAGTGCGTTTGTAAACTTCTTCAGTTTGTACTCTTTAGAAGACTCTTCATCTTCAGTATTGTTTACCTTTACTGTCGTGTTACTCTCATTATTGAAGTCTTTTGTTTCCTCAGCCATTGCTGTGGATGATAGACCGCATGATAGGAGTCCTAATAGAATGAGATTTTTATTCATATCTTTTTGTTGTAATTATTTATATTTCCTATTGGTTTTAGTGTATCTCTTTATTGATTTAGTGTATCTTTCTTTTTTTGTACTGTGTATCTTTCTTTATTTGTACCCTTTATGCTTTTCTTTTGTTTCTATATTATTGAATACACATATTTACCCATACTGTGGTTATATTGCAAATTTTCGTTTGCAAAAGTAAAAATATTCATATATGCCTACAATACTCAATGTTTATGAAATGTATATACTTGACAAACAATAAGTATATACCTAAATATGATTAAAGTATAACTTTAATTCTACTAAAGATAGTCTTTGTGTACATATATGTAGGTATTTTGAGTCTACTAAATATTATTATTGCTTTTTAGAATAATAATGTCTTTTAGGTATAAAGATTTTTCGGCTGAAAACAATAGCTATAGTAGAGCTTATAAAAAAATAAAGGCAAGCATCAAATTAGATACTTGCCTTTATGAAATTTATGAGATTAGTAAATTAATCTTATATAGATAGGATTAATTACTCACCTTTTTCCATCTTAGCTTTCAATGCTGCAAGAGCGTCGAGGTCGCCAAGAGTTGTAGAAGCTGCTACGTTGTTGATAGCTGCAGTCTCGTCTTTCTTAGCTGACTTCTTGCGTGGAGCCTTCTTTGGTTCGTCCTTAACATCCTCGAATGTACGGCTGTGAGAAAGGATGATACGCTTTGTCTCCTTAACAAACTCGATTACCTTGAACTCGAGCTCCTCACCAAGCTGAGCCTGTGAGCCGTCTTCCTTAACGAGATGCTTTGGAGTAGCGAAGCCTTCACCACCCTCGTTGAGAGTAATAACGGCACCCTTGTCCATCATTTCTGTGATCTTACCAGCGTGAACAGAACCTGGAGTGTAGATTGTCTCGTATGTATCCCAAGGATTTTCCTCAAGCTGCTTGTGGCCAAGGCTCAAGCGACGGTTGTCCTTGTCTATTTCGAGAACTACTACATCGATGTCTGCACCAACCTGTGTGAACTCTGAAGGATGCTTAACCTTCTTTGTCCAAGAGAGGTCTGATATGTGGATAAGACCGTCAACGCCTTCTTCGAGCTCTACGAAGATACCGAAGTTAGTGAAGTTGCGAACCTTTGCAGTGTGCTTGCTTCCTACTGGGTATTTAACTTCGATAGTTTCCCATGGGTCTTCCTTAAGCTGCTTGATACCGAGAGACATCTTGCGCTCCTCGCGATCGAGAGTCAAGATAACTGCCTCTACCTCGTCACCAACGTGCAAGAACTCCTGTGCTGAACGCAAGTGCTGGCTCCAGCTCATCTCTGAAACGTGGATAAGTCCCTCTACACCTGGAGCAATCTCTACGAAAGCACCGTAGTCAGCGATAACAACAACCTTACCCTTAACGTGGTCGCCTACCTTAAGCTCTGCGTCAAGTGCATCCCATGGATGTGGAGTGAGCTGCTTCAAACCTAGGGCGATACGCTTCTTCTCATCGTCGAAGTCAAGGATAACAACGTTAATCTTCTCGTCGAGAGAAACAACCTCGTGTGGATCGCTTACGCGACCCCAAGAGAGGTCTGTGATATGGATAAGTCCGTCAACACCACCGAGGTCAACGAATACACCGTAAGATGTGATATTCTTAACAGTACCCTCGAGGATCTGACCCTTTTCAAGCTTGCTGATGATTTCTTTCTTCTGTGCTTCCAACTCAGCTTCGATAAGAGCCTTGTGAGAAACTACTACATTGCGGAACTCCTGGTTAATCTTAACAACCTTGAACTCCATAGTTTTGCCTACGAATACATCGTAGTCGCGTATTGGGTGAACGTCAATTTGACTTCCTGGCAAGAATGCCTCAATTCCGAATACGTCAACAATCATACCGCCCTTAGTACGGCATTTGATGTAACCCTGAATAACTTCCTCGTTGTCCAGAGCAGCGTTAACGCGCTCCCAGCTCTTGCTCAAGCGAGCTTTCTTGTGAGAAAGAAGGAGCTGACCCTTCTTGTCTTCCTGATTCTCAACGTACACTTCTACTGTGTCGCCTACCTTCAGGTCTGGATTGTAACGGAATTCGCTTGCTGGAATGATACCATCGCTCTTGTAACCAATATTGATGATAACCTCTTTCTTGTCTACAGAGATAACGGTACCTTCTACAACCTGGTGCTCGCTTACCTTGTTTAGAGTTTCGTCGTAGGCTTTAAGCAAATCTTCTTTGCTTGCATTTGCCTGTGATCCGTTCTCAAACTCGTCCCAATTAAAGTCTGCCAACGGCTGTACGTTCTTTAAATCTGCCATAAAATTAATAAATGTTTTGTTTTAAAATTAATAAAGTTAGACTTTATGTGAATTAATAAATCGGCTGCAAAGGTACTACTTATTTGTGAATATATATGTTTACAACATCTTATTGATGTTATAAAACGAATGATATTTATTGTTTTTTAACTAATTGATTGCCTTTAATGCGCTGATTCTCTTCTGATTTGAGCTATTATGAGTAGTAT
>CAVKAH010000091.1:0-8930 GCA_963654095.1 Oscillospiraceae bacterium | reverse complement strand
GATTAAAGGGATTAAAGAATAAAAGAATTAAAGAACTAAATACAAAGGACAATGGAAAAGAAAACGTATAAAGCACCCTGCATCGATGTTTGCAGGTACGAGACAGAAAGCGATTTGGCTACCATATCTGCCAAAACAAACAACGGCAATGTTTGGGAATACGACGAAAGCGAAGACGAAGATTACAAACCTACAAAGGATGAGTAAACTAAAGACTGACGAATGTATAAGTTTCGCCAGTCTTTTTTGTTTATATACATTTATACGTTATTCGTATTCCTAACCTTCCGCATCCAGTATCTCCATCATCTGTGCTGCCGTTACTACTTTGGGTGTCTTGGGGAAGTGCTTCATATTGCCGGTTACAAGGAATGTGTCTTCCTCGCTCAACGACACTTCGTAGAATATGCGATCGTCTTCGTCGGGCATTTCACCATCGTAGGGGAAACGGGAGGAGTCTATGCCGTTTGTTCGGATGAAATAAAGCAACTGCTGTATGTCCTTGTCTGCCAAATGAAACTTGGGTCGATGAAGAACTTCTGAATATTCAGCGATAATTTCTTCATTGTACAAAGGTTTTATCTTCCCTGCCAAAATACAGACAACGACTCTGCGAGTTGATGCCTCAGCATTCTTCGTGATAAAAGACGACACGAGTATGTTGGTATCAATTACTGCATATACCATTGCGCTCTCTTCTTAATCGTCTTACTTCTCTTATTTCAGCATTAATATCATCAAGAGTCATATCAATATTATTCTCTCTTGCTGCCTTACACATATTATCAAATGCCACTTGTGCATTTGCCGTTACCTCGTCTTCTGCATTGTTTTCCTTTGCCTTAATATAAAAAGGTATGCTCTTAGTGCGTATCACCGCCTTAACGAACACGTTGATTGCGGCATTCGCACTCAGACCGAACTGCTCGCAGAGGTCGTCGAAGAGTGCCTTCTGCTTTGAGTCTATCCTTACCGTCATTGATGTCTGTGCCATAAAGCTTAAAGTGTTTTGATTGATATTTGCTGCAAATATAATGTATTTTGACGTAAGATGTACTACTTATGATATATTTTTTGCTTAAGATGAACTTAAACAAAGAGCTTTACTTCTACTCTCCTGCCGTTTCTTTGCCTTCGGCAGTTGCTTCCTTGGCGTTCTGCTTATGAGGAGCAGAGGATTTGTCGTTTTCGGAGTGTGTGAGGGCTTCTTGATTGGACGACGAGGTGTTAACTGCCTCGGATGATTTGGATGAGGCAGACGACTTCGTAGAGGCTCTGTCGGTGTGTGACGGCTTGTCGGTGTGTGATGACTTGTTTATGAGTGCGGGGTTATAGTTGCCATCGGCGGAGTCGCCTTGGGTGAGGAAGCCGAGGTATCGCTTGTAGATCTTTGGCGAGTAGGCGTTGAAGATGTTGTTGGCGAAGAGGATGTCGGTGATATGGTTCTCTTGCACGTATCGCTTCATGTTGCGTCCGAAGTAGCGGTAGTCTACTACGTGTATTTCTTCGAAGCTGTAGAACAGGTAGCCTGGTATGGCGTTGCCGAAGCTGTCTTTGAGTATCATTAGTCGACGGTGGTTTTTTACTGCTGTGCGCACTTGTGTTATGCGCATGTCGCTGCCCATGAAGGTGCAGTAGGCTGCTCCGCTGCCGTCTTTGAAGTGGCAGAAGAATTGTCCTTTATGTGGTTTTGAGGCTGATGTTACGTGGTAGTTGCGGTCTACGGTGTAGTCGATATACGTGGTGGTGTATGCGATGGCTTTGGGTGTGTAGAACACGAAGTCTTCGGGTGCGTTTTTTATTGATATGTCTTTTGAGTATCCGTACATGGAGCCTACGTAGCGGTGTATGGTGTGCTTGTCGTAGCTCTTGAGGTCTTTGAATGGCACGTGGGCTACTTGTGCGAATTTCTGTGCTGCGTAGTATGCTCCGAGTGGTGCCCAGTGGTGGTCGGTGCGCAGGTAGATTGGTTCTGCTGCGTGTTTGCCGAGTGGTGTGTAGATGTCTACGGCGTGTACTCCTGGTGCTAGATGGGAGTGTATGTTGTTTATTACGGGTCGTTGTGGTGCTGTGCGGCTTCGTGCTGCGTCGGGTGTGTAGTATTCGGCTGCTGTGGGTATTACCATGCAGTATACGTTTACGCCTGTGCCGAATACTTCTTTGTATTTGTTTGCTGCTTGGGCATAGTTGGCTCCTCCTCGTGATGAGCCTCCGAATGCCATGAGTGCTCTCACGTTGTTGCCTTTGCCTACGATGAGTATTCCTGCGTTTGCTATCTTGGCGTTTTCGTCGGCTGTTTGTTTGTTTTTGTATTCTCCTACGTTGCGCTCTGCTTCGTCGTCGAAGGTGTCTGCTTCGGTCTGCACGGGTGTTTGTGAGGCGTGGAATTTCACGTTGTCTTCTGTGGGTGCTATGGCGATGAGGTCTTTTATCGCCATGCTTAGCTGCATGAATTGTTCGCGGTATGGCTCTGTGTCGCTATACCATGAGGATATTTCTTTGGTGTATTGTCCTGATGTGAGCTTCTGCAGGGTGTATTGTGGGAACTGTGCTAGTTCTCGCTTTTCGAGTTGCGACACGGTGCTTCTTGTCATGAAGTTGAACACTATGGTCATCGTGGCGAATATTGCCATTACTATGGCGATGTATGCTGTGCTGTATGTTTTGTTCATTGTTGTCTCTGTCTCTTTGATATTTATTATCTGCTGAGCATGTCGTGGTATTTCTTTGGTGTGGCTTGCGAGCAGGCGTGTATGAGGTTGTTACAGAAGAGGAGGTCTGTGATTTGGTTCTCGCGGATGTATGTTATGATGTTGTGTGGGAAATAGCGGTAGTCTACTACGTGTACTTCTTGGAATGAGCTGAAGAGGTTTGATGCTACGGCATTGCCGTAGCTGTCTTTCAGTATGAGCAGTCGGCGACGGGTGGGGACGTGGGTTTCTACTTTTACTGTTCGTGGGTCGCCGCCCATGAAGGTGCAGTAGGCTCCTGGGCTTCCGTCTTTGTAGTTTACGAAGAATGGTTTCTCCTGGGGTGCGCTCTCGCCTACGGTGTGCCCTTTGGCGAGTGTGTAGTTGATGTATGTGGTTTTGTATTGCGTGTCTTTGGGCTTGTAGTAAATGAAGTCTTCGGGTGCTCGCTTTACTGCCATGTCTTTTGAGAATGTGTACATGGAGCCTACGAACTGGCTTACTACTACTGGCTCGTAATTGTCTAAGGTGGGTACCATGACGTGTGCCTTGCGGGCGAACTCTTGTGCTGCATAGAATGCTCCGAGGGGTGCCCAGTGGTGGTCGGTGCGTGAGTAGATGGGTTCTTGGGTGTGCTGCTGTAGCGTGGTGTATATTTCTACTTTTATGATTGAGTCGGACAGGTGGCGATATAGGTTGTCGATGACGGGTTTTTCTTGTCGTGTCCACTGTTGTGCTTCTTGCGGACAGTAGTATGCCACGGCGTTTGGCACTGTCATGCAATAGACGTTTACGCTGTCGCCCAATTGTCTTTTGTATGTGTTTACCATCTCTGCGTATGCCACGGCTGCTGCTGGCTGTGCTCCGAAGGGCTCGAAGGCTCTGGTGTGCTGCCCTGAGTCTACTACGATGATGTTTCTGCTCTTGCGCACTTCGTAGTGGCTTATGGCTGCGGTGGTGTCAGTGGGGAGTGATGAATATCCCTGTTGACTTACTATTATCAAGCTGACTATTATGCCGAGTATTCTTTTCATTGCGATCTTCGTTTAGAACCTTGTATATATGAATGCGTTGTTTGTGGCTCCCACTAGTAGGGCTGCACATACGATGAGCATCACGGTGCTGAAGGCTATGCGTGCCAGGGTGATGCAGGTTTCTGCCAGGGGTGCGTCCCACGAGCGTAGGCGGTTGGCTGCCCAGCCTACGATGCGCTGTCTTACGGGCATGGCGAGGATGATGGCTGCTGCCCATAGCCAGAAGTTGTCGAAGAGGGCGCTGTGGGTTACGAAGTCGTCCACCACCTTGGCTCCCCCCAGGAGGGAGGTGAAGAACTGCTGCATCTTCTGGAAGTTTTCGAAATAGAATATTCCCCAGCCTATCATCACGAGCAGTAGGCTGTAGAGGTGCAACAGGGGGCTTGGTATGCGGTCTTTCACTCGGAGCAGCGTGTATTTCTCTGCCATTACGATGCAGCCGAAGTATACGCCCCATAGGATGAAGTTCCAGCTTGCGCCGTGCCACATTCCTGTGAGGAACCACACTACGAGGATGTTTGCTGCCTGATGTCGGCGGTTACCGCCCATGGGGATGTACACGTAGTCGCGGAAGAAGCTTCCGAGCGATATGTGCCAGCGTCGCCAGAAGTCGGTTATGGTGTTGCAGCAGTAGGGGTGGTTAAAGTTTTCGTTGAAGTGGAAGCCGAGCATTCGTCCCAGTCCTATCGCCATGTCGCTGTATCCAGAGAAGTCGAAGTATATCTGCAGGGTGAAGGCTGCCAGTCCCACCCATGCTCCTGTGGTGGAGAGGTTCGTGAGGGTGCCTGCCAGGAACTGGTCGGATATTTCGGATAGCTGGTTGGCTAGGATTACTTTCTTGCCTAGTCCGATGAGGAAGCGATACATTCCCTCGGCGATGTCTTGCGAGGTGGTGTGTCGGTGCTGTATCTCGTTTGCCACGGTGCCGTATCTCACTATCGGTCCTGCCACGAGCTGTGGGAACATGGATATGTAGAGCAGCAGGTCGAGGTATCGTCGCTGTACGGGCGACTGCTGTCGGTATACGTCTACGAGGTATGATATGCTCTGAAAGGTGTAGAAGCTGATGCCGATGGGCAATGCTATGTGGGGCACGCTGACGGACACGCCTACGCTCTGGAGTGTGTTGGCAAAGAAGCCGAGGTATTTGAATATGGCTAGGATGATGAGGTTTAGGCTGATGCCTGCTATGAGCGACGTGCGGCGGTGCTGCTGGCTTCGGGCGATGAGCAGTCCTGCCAGATAGTTTATGAGGGAGCTTACTATCATGAGGAACACGTAGACGGGCTCTCCCCATGCGTAGAAGACGAGGGAGAACATGACGAGCACTGCGTTCTTTATGGCGTTGCCAGCTGTTGCCGTGTGGCGGTCTGCCACGGCTGCCACCATATACACGATGAAGAACGCTGGCAGAAAGGCGAAGAGGAAGAATAGGTCGGAGAATATCATTTTTCTTTCTTGTTGGGTCTTACGGGATGATGTTTTGTTTTATATAAATATTATAAGGTATTTAACCTTATATTAAATGGGATTGATTTTTATATTAATGGGATTGTATTTTATAAAAGAAAAACTCTTACCAATTAATCAGACTTTCTACTTGTCTTACGAGCAGAAAGCCGTTCTGTCGTGCTCCCTCGGGCGAGGTGTGTGTGCCGTCGGTGGTGAGGCGTGGCATCTGTGCTTCGTGGTCTCGGCATACGGCGGTGATGTGGTCTTGGCGTATTACGGGCACGGATAGCCTCTCGCCCACTTGCTGAATGATGTTGCCCACTCGCTCCGTGTCGGCATACGATGCCTGTGTGGTCTGCATGGGTGTGAGCAGGATGATGCGTGCGTTGGGGAAGGCTCTGTGCAATAGCTCCACGCTATAGCGCACGCTCTCTGCCAGCGAGACGACTTGGCTGGGCTTCTGCTTGAGAAACTCCCCTAGCGGCTTACGGAAGGCTTCTTCTACGGTCTTGCTGAAGAGCTGCGGGCGTCGCTTCTGAAACCATGCGTCGTTGGTGCCTGCGGCTATCATCACGAGGTGGGGTGCTGGCTGTGTGCCTGCTCGGTGGGCTTGGATGAGCCGTTCCACCTGGTTGTATATCACGTTGTGGTCTGCCAGCACCTCGGTGTAGCTCTCCGTGTCGAGGCGGGTCTGCGGGGTGTTTGTCCATGTGGCTCCCGATCGGGCGTAGCTGCGCATGGTGCGTGGGTGGGCTTTCAGGCAGAACCAGTATGTCCATGCCGTGGGCCTCTGACACGTGTCGCCCCCAATGCTGGTGTTGGAGTCGCCCAGTGCCACTACGTCTTTCTCTGCCCACGCTGCGGGGTCTTGTGCCTTTGCCGTGCAGCTCTGCAGCGTAGCCACTGCTATCACGAGCAATAGTACGATAATGTGTAGAGTGTTCCTTTTCATTTCGGGTTGCAAAGGTACACTATTTTTTTGACATTAGGGTGATGATATGGGAATAAATTTTATAGCGCATAAAGAAAATTATTCATTAAAAAATTACTCTCCATTCCGCCAATTTTTACTTCCTATTCCACAAAAAAATATGTATCTTTGTACGGGTATCCAGAGCGGGGTACCAGGGAGGATGATATTACCCTATTTTTTTTCCATGAAAAGAAAGATACAATAATCATTTTTACCAACATTTCTTTTTAGGCGGGTTCATAAAATCCACGCACGAGAGAGAGAGAGACAACAAAGCAATACAACAATTAATAAAGCGTGGAAATTCCAAAGAAAAACACGCCAATAACAATATCTAACAAAATAACAACAACAACCAGTCCCCCCTATATATATAATAAGGTGGGGCAAACTACTAACAATAAATCAACAAAGAGAGGGAGGAACGCCACAGTGGACGAACAAGCATCAGCCTTTAACACCATGCTCTCCAACATAGAGAGGGCTAAGCAGACAGCGAGCAGGGAGAACCGTGCCCGCCGACTGGCTGATGTGGTTGCCGAATACGAAAAGGAGATAGACTACTGGGAGAGCGCATACCAGGAGGAGAAGCACCGCAGCGAGCAGCTCCTGCAGCTGCTCATCGACAAAGGCTTCGCGCAAGAAGCCCTCGCCATCATAAAACCAAAGACCGCCACTGCCACCACTACCACCACGCAGCCTCTACCCCCTCAGCCTGATGCCCCCGCCCCAGCTCCTATAAAAAAGAAGAAGCCGCAGACCACCTTCCGCGACCTCATACAAACCGCCGACCCCGATGCCACCCTCCAGATGCTCCACCAGCGCATCGACGGCAAGGGCGGCAAACTCGTGGCAATGATACTGCTCAAAGCCCGCGAGATGAAGATGATCTTCTCCATGCCCACCGAGAAGCAGTTTCGTACGGAGTTTACCAACATCACCTCCACGTGGCACTCCATAAGCCATTACCTCAACCCCAACCACCCTGCCGACTTCTCAAGCGTTTCGTTGTAGGTAGTTCTCCTTCTTTATATCTGGTATATATACCAAAGGTTTTACTTTTTATGTGCTATGTTCGTTGGTCTCATTGAAAATTAATACCTTTGCATCATAGTTAAGGCGGGTTATAAAAATTACCTCAAAGAGTATATCCGTCAAAATAGTATTTAATAATGCGTGGAATTTTTAGAACACGCCTAAAATAAAAATACCAAACTTAATGGATTGGAATAACTTTCGCTTTATAGATTTATTTGCAGGGATTGGGGGAATTCGATTAGGTTTTGAATCTGTCGGAGGACATTGTGTGTTTTCATCAGAATTTGACGAAAACGCCTGCAAAACTTATGAAGCAAACTTCGGAGAGCATCCTTCAGGTGATATCACGAAAATAGATGCCAAAGATATTCCAGATTTTGATATTCTTCTTGGCGGATTTCCTTGCCAAGCTTTTTCTATAATCGGGAAAAAAGAAGGTTTTGAAAACGAGACCTGCGGAACTTTATTCTTTGAAATAGAAAGAATTTTGAGAGAAAAGATGCCCAAAGCATTCATGCTTGAAAATGTAAGAAATCTAACGGCTCACGATAAGGGAAACACGTTTAAGATAATAAGCAGCCATTTAGAGGCACTGGGATATACTGTTTATGCCAAAGTATTAAATGCGTTAGACTATGGCGTTCCTCAGAAAAGAGAAAGAATAATTATTGTGGGATTTAAAGACAATATATTTTTTTCTTTCCCCGACCCCATACCTGTGTCTCAGAGAAAAACTCTAAAGGATATTTTAGAGACTGATGTTGACGACAAATATTTTGTCAAAGACAACATTCGTGCCTCTAGGCTTATGCGTCTAAAAGATCCAAACTATCCGAAGCCGTATATATCTCATGAAAACATGGCAGGCAGCATCACTCCGCATCCTTATTCTTCTTGTTTGAGAGCAGGAGCTTCTGCTAATTATATTTTGATTAATGACGAGAGAAGACCTACCGAAAGGGAAATGTTAAGGATTCAAGGATTCCCCGATGATTTCAAAATTGTGGTTCCGTATAGCCAAATAAAACATCAGACAGGCAATTCTGTAGCTGTACCTGTAATTAAAGCAGTTGCAAAACAAATGATAAACGCATTGAAACAATTTGAATCATTTAAAAATCATGATAACAAGAGAACAAGCCAAAGAAGCTTTAGACAATATAATCAAAAAGTCCAGAGTTCACTTGTATAAACCGATACAAGTAGCCGAAATACTTTACAGAGACAGAGTAAAAAAAGACATAGACCTTTTATCTTTAGAGGATTACAGAACAAAAAGTAAGAAATGGAGAGATGACATTTCTATAGCATTGCTTGGTAGAACCTGTACGAGTAGTGCCCGATTCCAAGACGATCTATTCAATGATAATGCAACTCCTCCTGCGGTCTTAAACGTTCTTGGCAGAGAGAACCGTAGAACCAAAGGAGCTGTAGAAGCATATATCTACAGCAAGTTTGACAACAAACACGAGCAGTTGTCAAATGCATTATCCTATTGTTTGGATGCAAACGTTGAATCATTTGAAGTAAAGAAATTCATAGACTCCTTTTGGAATGAACCAGGATTAAAAAGAAGCCTTGATAAAATCTACGAAATTATCGTATATGCCTTGTTTTCAACACTGGTTGAAGCCATGAAACTTGAAGTTGAAGTGACAGTAAAAGAGGATGCCTACCCTCTGCTCAAGGAATTTGAAGACTTTACACAAAAAGTAATGTGTTTGGATAGCTCTGCTCCACAAC
>CAVKAH010000090.1:0-8960 GCA_963654095.1 Oscillospiraceae bacterium | reverse complement strand
CGTTACCCTATATCTTTTTACATGAAAAGTGGGTATTTGTTTTCCTTATTTTTATGACAGATGTATGACAGATATTGTAAACATAAGTTATCTGTCAGAGGTTTAACCTTTTGATATATAGACATTTATGCTGTATGCTGACAGAATGATAGATAAAACAAAAAAATTATTATATATAATTTGCGAGACTTATATCAGATAGCAACATTTCACAAGTACTATTGGGGCAATAAAATCTCAAATTTTAACGAACTATTGTTAAAATTACTTAGTTAGTTACTTATACTTTTGTGAACAAAGAAAAACTGCCGTATATTTGCAGTTGCGTAAATTGGTATATTGGGTAAATAGTCCAACAACCTTTCATGCACTTGTAAAGTTAGCAACTTATTTATTACACAACATAAATGATTGGTAATCAAAGAATTATGAACAAAACAGGATTATTAACAGGCAAGACTGCACTTATTACAGGTGCAGCACGTGGAATTGGAAAGGCCGTAGCAATGAAATTCGCTCAAGAGGGCGCAAATATAGCATTCACAGACCTTGTATTGAATGACGACATGGCAGCAGGTCTTGAGGCTACACGCAAGGAGATTGAAGCTCTTGGTGTTACTTGCCGTGCTTATGCAGGAAATGCTGCTGATTTTGAGGAAACAGAAAAGACCGTTAAGCAGATACATGCAGATTTCGGTTCTATCGACGTATTGGTAAACAATGCAGGTATCACAAAGGATGGTTTGATGCTTCGTATGAGCGAGGCTCAATGGGATGCTGTATTGAACGTAAACTTGAAGTCTGCTTTCAACTTCATCCATGCTTGCTCTCCTATAATGCTCCGTCAGCGCAGCGGTTCTATCATCAATATGGCATCTGTTGTGGGTGTTCACGGAAATGCTGGTCAGTGCAACTATGCTGCTTCGAAGGCAGGTATGATTGCCCTTGCAAAGAGCATTGCACAGGAACTTGGTCCTAAGGGAGTTCGCGCAAATGCTGTTGCTCCTGGTTTCATCGAAACAGCTATGACGGCACAGTTGCCAGAGGATATTCGCAAAGACTGGATGAAGAAGATACCTCTTCGCCGTGGCGGACAGACTGAAGACATCGCAAACGTTTGTTTGTTCTTAGCCTCAGATTTGTCAAGCTACGTAAGCGGACAGGTCATCCAGATCGATGGTGGTATGAATATGTAAGCAACTTACTATAAATCAGCAATTACACTCACCCTTTTTCATCCTCTCATGGGATGAAAAAGGGTGTGTAATATCATAATAAAGATGACCGTAGTTTACGAGGATAACCATATAATAATCGTCTACAAGAATAGTGGCGAGATTGTTCAAGGAGACAAGACTGGCGACAAACCTCTCTCCGACATCGTTAAGGAGTATATCAAGGAAGCGTATGCAAAACCTGGAAATGTATTCTTAGGGGTTGTGCATAGGCTCGACCGTCCTGTTAGTGGACTGGTTGTTTTTGCAAAGACATCAAAGGCTTTGTCAAGGCTTAACGACATGTTCCGTAATGGTGATGTTCACAAGACTTATTGGGCTTTGACAAAGAACCGCCCACAACAATCAGAAGGAACAATAGAGAGTTGGCTCGTAAGAAACGAGAAGCAGAACAAAAGCTACTCTTACGATAAGGAAAAGCCAGGAGCAAAGAAAGCGATCTTGAAATACAAGGTTATCGGTGCATCAGACAACTATACTCTTATCGAGGTAAAGCTTCTTACAGGTCGTCATCATCAAATACGCTGTCAGCTTGCCAGCATCGGCTGCCCTATAAAAGGCGATCTAAAATACGGGGCAAAGCGCAGTAATCCCGACGGCAGCATATCACTATTGGCACGCCGTGTAGAGTTCACTCATCCCGTATCTAAACAACCAATCTGTGTAGAAGCCCCCCTACCCGACGCCCCAGAGTGGCAGGCTTTCAAATAACGAGAACATTACTTATTCTTTTCCCCATCTTCTTTCATTATTTCATACATAACATTATCGAAAGCCCTATGGGCATAAACGAGGTTATCAAGAATATTTTTAAAATATTCTTCAGTATGAGGAATCTCTGGTATAAGAAGATCGCAAGAGCATGTATGTATCCACATGGTATCATCATTGAACGTATATAGCAACTTTATGCCATATACCCAATATTTCTCGATAGAAAGCGTATGCCAGCGATATCGCCAATAGCTGCAGCCATTAATATATTATTCATATCCTTGTTGTTTTATCTGTAATTTTGTGCTACAAATATAGAAATGTTTTTTCAATTTCGCCAATTATATATGTGTAATCATTAGTGTCCCGTTAAAATCTGGACACTAATGAGTTTAGAACGGATAACCTACAGCAAGATGCAATGTATGTCCGTCCTTGAACTTACGTATGTTATAGTATCCACTCTTGCCTGTATCATACGGCATGTGCAGACCTACACCCCAGTCAAGACGAAGGATAAGGAATTCAAGGTCGTAACGAACACCGATGCCAGTACCTACAGCCATCTCCTTGGCAATATTCTTTAGCTTAAACTGTGCCCCAGAGCGATAGCCATCGTTCTTAATGCCCCATACGTTCCCAGCATCGAGGAAGGCTGCGCCATACAGATTACCAAAGATATTGAAACGATATTCAAGGTTGGCAAGAAATTTCAAATCTCCTGTCTGGTCGAGATACTGCAACCGAGCAACATCGGTATAATATCTACCAGGACCTACACTGCGTGCCGGAAAGGCTCTGATGCTATTGGCACCACCTACATAGAATTGCTCGCTGTATGGTGTAGACTCTTTATTGCCGTACGAATATACCACTCCAGCATTGACATGTCCTATAAGTTGTGATTTCAGTCCCATTATCCATGTCTTTGTGAAATCCGTTTCGAGTTTCACAAATTGTGCGTAGTCGTTCTTGAAGAACTGCTTTCCTTGTTCACTCCATTTCTTTCCAGCCACCATATATCCCAACGACAAGATGTTGCCAGCCTCAGACGCCGTGATGTTAAGATATATCGGATTGCGATATTTCTTCGGACTTGTGTATGTGTAAGAGTATATCATCTTTGGGATAAACATATCCTGCATCGTGGTGAAAAGATAGGGATTGTCATTCATTATGGAGTCGAACTTATGCGTTATGTATGTCATGTGCTGGTATTTCAGCGTAAGCGGACTATACTCATGTTTCTTTCTCTCTGTTGGCTGCCACTTATATGTCCAGTCGCCAGTTGCCGTGTGCATCTTGAAAAATCCCGGACGATTAACCACATTTGTAGATGCGCGCACTGTAGTAGATGGTGTCGTGAAGTAGCGATATGGTTTGATAAACGGAACGAGCATACGTGGGAACGATACGGAGATGTCTGCACCATACTCATAAGAGTTATTTTCGCTGCCCTGTCCGCTTGTTTGCCACTCATACGCCCCGTGTAGGTTTAGGTCTACCACCTCACCACCTCTAAAGGCGTTCATCTTCTTCAAACCAACCACAATCTCTGGTCCTGTCCTACCATTAATCTTATTGCTATAGTTTGTTTCAAAGTATATTTCGTATGGCTTATTCAGCACACAGCTCACCGTCATGTCGAGAGTATCGCACAGGGCGGTAGTATCTCGTGGGGTGAAAGCAAACTGCACCGTACTGTATTGCCCCGAGCCAGTAAGTCTTTCGACACTCTCCAAATAGGCATCATAACTAAACATCTGTTTAGGAAAGAGGCGCAGATGGCGCAGGAGAACACGTGCCCTGATAGGTGTTTTCTTACCATTAAATGCGAGAGTAAGACGGCGGTAAGTGAAGGAATCCTTAAGCTGTTCCATAGCTTGCTTCATGATATTCACGTTGAGTCTACCGATATACCATTTGTGTTTAGCCGACACTGGGATATTGTCGGCAAGCTGGAAATGCAGGTCAACCTTACCCGGCACGTTCAGCGTATCGGCAAGATATGAGGCATAGCTCGGCTGATAATAGTAATATCCGTTGTTTCTGAATAGACTTGAAATACGACTTCGCTCTGCATCAAGGGTAGACACATCGAACGGATCTCCTGGTTTTATAAGGGCTTCATCTCGTGTTGCTTGTATCAAGCTGTCTGCCACTTCGGGGAAATTGACATACTGCACACTGTCTATCGTGGATAGTCTGTTCATATTCACGGTATATGCTATCTTAGCCTTTTTCGGGTTCTTTTGTTGTTCCACCTTATAGCATACAGTACCGCCAAGATAGCCGTGATTGCGCAACACCGTCTGTGCTACTGATGCCCTAAGTCGGGGGTTCACCCAACTCATTAATACTGGTTCACTACCGAAAGTCTTGGCAATCCATTTACCCACTGCACCATCACTCTTTGAGAAGGCATTCCATATCCATAGTCGGTATGGTATAGTGCGGTGGTAAGAACTGCCGAAGAAAGCACCATTTGGTGCGGTGGCAAGAGCAGCCTCCACTTCTTCCTGTACAGAATAGAAGTGATCAGACTTTTCGTATTCATTATATTCAATGGGCTTTAAACCCGTATATAGTTGGTCGCCCTCTGGCACGCTGCTCGTGGAGGAGCATGAGCAGATGGTTAAAACCATAAGCACAAGCGAGGAGAGGATGCCTATCTTAGATTTATTTTTCATCTTCTTTTGTTTTATCTATTACGGGAGTTGTTTGTTGCTGCGGCACGTTTTGTGGTGCTGAAGGCACTATCTGTTTGTCTTTTCTGAAGATTTGTCGGAAATGCTGCATAGTCTTTCGCCATGTGAAGCCCACTCCGAACTCTTGCGTTGTACCCTCAAGCCAGTCGTATGAGTTATTATCGTAGAAGAGGCGCACATATTTATTAGATGTGTCGCCAAGTCGATATTCAAAGGTAACGTTATCGAAGAACGACTCATTCTGGTTAGGGTCGTCAGTTCCCGATGATACTTTTCCACCGATTATTATCTTCAGGCGGTTGTTCCAGAACCTCTTGGCAAACTTAAACGAATAGTCGGTGTGCATATTTCCCGTAGCATCGGTGGTGTTGTCAATACCGAAACTCAAGTCAAGAGTGCGCAGAGCATTACCCGTAATGTTGTTTATCTCGCTCTGCAAGAATGAACTTAACGCACTGTTCATAGAGAACCCGCCAGTGTTTCCGTCGGCAAGATACATACCCGTAGTAAGCATTGTTACAGCAAGTTTTCCACGTTGCTCCACGCTCATTGCCTGCAGTTCGTTGTGGAGCGACATATCCTCTGGCGCATCAAGAGTAAACTCCAGACCCATATCATTGAGGGTCTTCGTTATCACCACGCCGCAATTAAAGAGCACGCTCCTACCCTGTTTGCCATCAGTACCCACTGTGGCTTTTGTTTCTTCAGTAGCAGTGATGTTTAGTTTAGGGTTCATTATATCACCCGTAAATTCTATATAGCTGCCGTTTCCTATCGTAAAGGTTTTAAGTGGGATAACAGGCAGTGCATACTTCATTTCGCCATTGTTTAACGTATATTTTCCCGTCAGTCGCAACTCGTTCAATGGGTCGTATGTCATACGCAAGTCGCCACCTCCCATCAGGTCAATATAGTTGGAGTGGTCGGCATTAAGATAGCACATCACGTGTGCCCCCTCGTCAACACTCACCGACACATCCATATCAAGACCCGTCAGAGGTGGATGAACCACGCTCTGCTGTGTGGTGTCTTGCAGATTAACAAATTTCACAAGCTCATCCATCTGGTTATCTGTGGTAAGTGGAGAATCCCTCAAGATATACGCCACGTCAGTGGAACCGAGCACGTTCAGCTTTCCTCGCATCTTCAGGTTGTCCACCCTACCCTTCACAAAACCGAAGAAATCGATGAATGCCTTACCGAAAGCCACACTCTGATAGCTCTCCTTTGCGTTTATCAACTGGTAGTTTTGCGCCTTCATCCTCACATCCATCATTATCTCGTTGAGGTTGGAGAAGTTTATGTTGCCATAGATATTCAGCGGATTGTCGTTATGAGCGAACACCTCAAAGTTCTCAAATAGCAGTTTGCTGTCTACTACACGTACTGGGTCATTGCTAAACCTAAGCTTTACACCATACGGCACACTCACCATATATGTGGAGTCGAGATACACCTCACCATTAACCACTGGTTTGTCGAGTGCGCCCCTGACGGTCATCTTGCCATCGGCATCGCCTTCAAAACCAAATAGTTGGTTTGGAATGAAACCATTTACCAGCGACAGAGGCAGGTGTTCTGTGTTTAGCTCTGCGTCTATCACACCCTTGCCTGCAGGTTGGTATGTGCCAATAAGAGTGGCAACTTTTGTGTCGTTGCTAAAGAGCATGGCGTCAATATAGTGGCTACCGTCGTCTTTTGGCATATATACAAATTCGGTGGCTACGTCGCCCATTGCACAGCCTTCGTATGTCATTTTGTCAACAGAGAGATTAGACGAAACGGTTATCTGTTTATCTGTCTGTATGGCATGGAAATCGCCGTTCATCGTGCCTGTTATATTCGGGAAATAAGGCAAGACGGATGTTATCTTCGACAAGTCGAACTTGTTCAAGCTGACAGTGATATCTTGCAAGGCTTCCACATTATCATCATCGGTATACACTTGCATAGCCATGCCGTCGTCTGCTTTAAGGTTAAGTTTTGCCGACACCCTACTGTCATCTGCAAGGAACAGGTAATTATCGTCGTTAGCTTTGAATTTCTTATATCCAAGGATTATGTCGTCCGTCAGCATATGCAGTCGTACCCCTGTATCTTCCAGCGATGCTGTAGCACCGAGCTTTATTCCCAGTCTGTCTTTAGCATCATATACGCTGACATTCAGTCCAGAGCCTCTGTCAAAGAGGTAGCCATCGAACAGAGCGTTGAATACATATTGAGGATTAGTTTTGGCATTGCGAATTTGTCCATTGTAGGTGCAGTTTACGGAGTCTGACACTACATTGAAGCGCAATGTATCGAGACGCATGTCGGAAACAACGAGTTCGTTGAGTTCCATCTTGCCATTCATTCCCGACAGAGCAGATGTCTGCATATTCATATCTATGCTCTTGAACGTATATCCCGTATATTTCAGGAAACGACTGAACACATTTTCGCTTCCAGAAGTCAGTCGGATATTGGCTTCTGGTAATGACTTGCGGAGCGACACGTAATCTATTTTTCTGTTCTTTAAGTCATTTGAAAGCATCGTTGTGAAAGTGTTCATCTTTGCTAACAGTCGTTTGTAGCCACCGCTGGCATTCATGTCGAGATAGAAATCGCCGCAGTCTACGAGGGCATTGGTGGTATCTCGGTTTGTCAGAATGTCGAATGTGATATTAAGCGGTCGATAAGTCTTTACAGAGTCAAGGATTGTTACATCGCTCGTGCCACCACGCAACATATAGCTCTCCTTCATATCTGTGGCAACATCAAAGTGGCAACAGAACGATGCCTTTAGCGGGCTGTTTACAACTCCGAGCTTATATAAGTCGGCATGGTTCACGTCGGCTGTCAATGTGGCATCCACCTTTTGGGTGTTCACCAAGCCATCAACGGAAACTTGTCCGTCAAGCAGTTCGTTCTTGCTTTTTACCGCAGCATGGAGTATGCCATTGCTCAATGTAGCATCGGCATTTATTCCTGAAAGATGGTATTTGTCGTAGATAAACTTCTTAACATTAGCACTCGCATTGACCGTCATTCCTTTCGACATTGGGTTTGTTCCCTTGCCATTCACGCTGAGGTCTCCGCTAAAGTCTTTCATCCCCATAGTGGGTAGGAAATGATGTATCTGCAGAGCATTTGCTGTAACCTTGGCACTATATGCCATTTGGCGCATATTGAAACTGCCACATGCTCTTACAGAGCCTTTGCCCTCACGCAGCGTCAAGTCGGCAGAATATATCTGATTACCATTTGTCTTTAAGTTTCCCCCAAGGGATATTCCCGATGGGATGCGTGCTCCACCGAGGGCGTCTTTCCCCGCAAGGGCTGTAAGAAATCCGATGTTGTATGCTGTAGTCTTAAAATTAATATTGGCTTTAAGGCGGTTCATATTGGTAAAATCGGCAGCATATCCACTGGCATTAAGTTTCAGAGCCGTCGGCAGCACGACGTTAAGCATACGGAAATCCACCCGTTGCATATTGCCGCTCGCCACTACATTCATCAACAAAGGCTTGTTAGGCCACCCATTGCGAAACGCTCTTGGCATTGTATCCATAAAGCGCATTATGTCTCGTTTAGCAAGGGAGGCATCTGCTATGAGCGAAAGTTTGCCAGGGCAAGAGTCGCTAAAGGTATTCAAATCCATGTCGAGTTTCGCCTTTAGCCATGAGTCGGGTGTCTTTAGGAAGAATTTAGGTAACGACAAGCGCAGAGAATCCATCAGCACAAGTCCCGAAGCATCGCTAACCTCTATGCCCTTACTCTCTTTAAAAGCGCAGCGGCGCAACAACATTGAGAGTTGCGGAGCCATGAAATGCAAGGAATCTACTCCTATCGCCACATTATCAAGCTGTATATGATTAGGATCGATAAAGCCTTTTATGCGAGGTTCAAAATTGTTGTTATAGGCAATGGTTCCCTGTGTAAGGTTAAAATGCTCTACGTCATACGAGTTTTTGTAAAGGTCAAAAAATCCGTTTAACGCTGTTGCCCTACCGAGCATTGCTCTCACGGCAATGGTATCTCCTGGCATGTGGATATCAGCAATGGTGTTCTCCACATTTAGCTTCTCTACCTTTATTTTCCAGTAAGTAGGGGTCTTTGAAGTATCTGGTGGCACGGTATCACTCAGCTCAACCTTAACATTGGCATCTTTCAGTATAGCATCGTCTACATTTACAGTTTCTTTTCCCCAGTCTATACCATGACTCTTCACCGACAGTTTGCCTACAGTTCCTTTCACACGTGCCTCATGGATAAAGTCGGCAGTGTTCATCTTTACATTACTAAAGTCTAGACAATCTATGTC
>CAVKAH010000089.1:0-8983 GCA_963654095.1 Oscillospiraceae bacterium | reverse complement strand
GTTTTGCACTCGAGTGTCTTGTGCCTGCACGTTTACGGCAAGCATCAGTATATATATAATATGTAAAAGTCGCTTTATCATCACTACTATTTTATATTATAACGGCATTTGCGCCGTGATATTGTATTTCGATGAATGATTATCACGCATACCAACTAATAATTAGCATTCATGCCTCTTTATACCTAATTATAGTCATAAACAATGACTCCTGCCTAATAAGAGTAGAGTTAAGAGTTAAAATTTGAAAATAAGCATACCGAATTTTAGGTATTTAAAATAAAAACACTACCTTTGCAACGTATAAAATATACGACAAGAAAGAAACATTATTAACGATTAAAAATAAAAACATTATGGCTTACGTAATTGGTGACGATTGTATCGCATGCGGTACATGTATAGATGAGTGTCCTTCAGGAGCTATTTCAGAAGGCGAAAAGTATTCAATCGATGCAGACGCTTGCACAGAGTGTGGTACTTGCGCTTCTGTTTGTCCTTCTGAGGCTATCAGCTTGCCAGAGTAATTTGGCGGACAAACTAAGGAGATGAATATCTCATATATTATTAAGTTTTAGAAATTGAGAGACAATTCTTACGAGAGTTGTCTCTTTTCTTTTTGACTTATTGGTCAAAAAAAATATTGCTGCCTGGCATAATTCATAAGGGCAGCAATAAAAAGAGTTCTTGTTGTAGAGAGTTTCCCATAGGCTAATGCTTACTAAAGTATATTGTAACGCCCAGTAACTTATATTCTGAGCGTCATTAAACTATATCCTAGCTACCCTTCAGATTAAACTTAAACATGCAGTTACGATAAAAGCCGCCATGCTAATAGGCATGACGGCTTTTATTATTTCATGACAAGGGTATTATCCCCCTTGCCTTTAGGATGTTATTTTTCAGTAGGTTGCTGCTTCTCAGAGTAGTCAATTACGTTGCGGCGGTTAGCCTGCACACGGTCGTGTTCCTCTTTTGAACCAACGATAATCTTCTCGAACTCGCGAAGACCTGTACCTGCAGGTATCAAATGTCCGCAGATAACGTTCTCCTTCATACCCTCGAGCTTGTCTTGCTTTCCACGGATAGCAGCCTCGTTGAGTACCTTGGTGGTCTCCTGGAATGATGCTGCAGACATGAAACTCTTTGTCTGAAGGGCTGCGCGAGTGATACCCTGAAGTATCTGAGTAGATGTTGCTGGCACAGCATCACGCACCTGAACGAGCTTAAGGTCGCGACGTTTCAAGCTTGAGTTCTCATCGCGTAGCTTGCGAGCTGTGATTATCTGACCTGCACGGAGGTTCTCGCTATCACCTGCATCGGTAACTACCTTCTTGCCCCATATACGATCGTTCTCCTCTGCAAAGTCGAGTTTGTCTACCATCTCCTGCTCAAGGAACGTAGTATCACCTGGGTCGTTGATCTGTACCTTACGCATCATCTGACGTACGATTATCTCAAAGTGCTTGTCGTTAATCTTCACACCCTGCAGACGGTATACGTCTTGTACCTCGTTAACGATATATTCCTGTACTGCGGTAGGACCCTTAATAGCAAGAATATCGTTTGGAGTGATGCTACCATCAGAAAGCGGTGTTCCTGCACGTACAGCATCGTGCTCCTGAACAAGGATTTGCTTTGAGAGAGATACGAGATATTTGCGTTGTTCGCCTGTCTTTGACGTTACGATAATCTCACGGTTACCACGCTTAAGCTTACCCATTGTTACCTCTCCGTCTATTTCTGACACTACGGCAGGGTTAGAAGGGTTACGTGCCTCAAAGAGCTCTGTTACACGTGGCAGACCTCCCGTGATATCTCCTGCCTTACCGACAGAACGTGGAATCTTAACGATGGTAGTACCTGTAGCCACCTTCTGACCATCTTCTACTACAACGTTTCCACCTACAGGGAGGTTGTATGTTCCAACTACCTCACCATTCTCATCTACTATATCGCAGGTTGGCACCTTAGTCTTATCCTTTGACTCTGTGATGATACGCTCTGTAAGACCTGTTGTATCGTCGGTCTCTGAGTGGTAAGTTACACCTTCTATCACATCACGGAACTTCAATGTACCAGCATACTCTGTTACGATAACGGCGTTGAATGGGTCCCAACGGGCAACAAGCTCGTTCTTTGCCACTACTTCACCATGCTTGTGATAAAGAGAACTTCCGTATGGCACGTTTACAGAAGAGAGTACAATACCTGTATGTGGGTCGATGAAACGAACCTCAGCAAGACGGCTGACAACCATCTCACACTCTACCTCGCTACCATCATCTGACTTCTCTACGAATGGTACGGTACGGAGTTCATCAAACTCTATCTTGGCATCATTCTTAGCTACGATAGATGCGTTGGCAGCTGCATTGGCAGCAATACCACCGGCGTGGAACGTACGAAGTGTAAGCTGAGTACCAGGCTCACCGATAGCTTGTGCTGCGATAACACCTACAGCCTCACCCTTCTGTACCATACGACTTGTAGCAAGGTTACGACCATAGCACTTCATGCAGACGCCATGCTTACTCTCGCAAGTGAGCACGGAACGTATCTCTACACTCTCGATTGGAGAGTCTTCGATTGCCTGTGCTATAGGCTCTGTTATCTCCTCACCAGCTGCAACAATGAGTTCGCCTGTTGTAGGATTGATGATATCGTGAACTGAAACACGACCAAGGATACGCTCATATAGAGTAGAGATTACTTCATCACCATTCTTCAATGCTGTGCAGACAAGTCCGCGGAGTGTACCACAGTCTTCCTCGTTGATGATAACGTCGTGAGAAACGTCAACAAGACGACGAGTAAGGTATCCTGCATCGGCTGTCTTCATGGCGGTATCGGCAAGACCCTTACGAGCACCGTGGGTAGAAATAAAGTACTCCAACACGCTCATTCCCTCCTTAAAGTTAGAAAGAATAGGGTTCTCGATAATCTGTGCGCCTTCAGCTCCTGCCTTCTGTGGTTTTGCCATAAGACCACGCATACCTGCAAGCTGACGAATCTGGTCTTTAGAACCACGGGCTCCAGAGTCGAGCATCATATAGATAGCATTGAAGCCCTGGTCTGCCTCTGTCATCTCTTTCATCAAGATATTACCAAGGTCGTTGTTAACGTGAGTCCACGCATCAATTACCTGATTGTAACGCTCCTTGTCAGTGATGAATCCCATGTTATAGTTGTCTGTAATCTGACGAACTTCCTCATTACCACGCTCAACGAGTTCCTTCTTCGCTTCTGGAATAATAATATCATCGAGGTTGAATGACAGTCCTGCAAGATATGCCATGCGGTAACCAAGGTTCTTAATTCCATCAAGGAACTCACATGCACGAGCAAATCCTACTGCCTTGATTACGTCTGAGATAATATCGCGAAGGCTCTTCTTTGAGATTACCTTGTTTACATATCCAACTTCGTCTGGTATAATGCCGTTTACGATTACACGTCCAACAGAGGTCTCTACCATCTTCTGTACATAGTTGCCATTCTCATCAAGGTCTTTTACGATAACCTTTACCTGAGCATGGAGGTCGCAACGCTTCTCATTGTGGGCTATGATTGCTTCTTCTGGACCATAGAATGTAAGTCCCTCACCCTTTGCACCTGGACGTATCTTTGTGATATAATAAAGACCAAGCACCATATCCTGTGAAGGCACTGTGATAGGAGCACCATTGGCAGGGTTAAGGATATTGTGGCTCTGAAGCATCAAGATTTGAGCCTCAAGTACTGCCTCATTGCTCAAAGGGAGGTGTACCGCCATCTGGTCGCCATCAAAGTCGGCGTTGAACGCTGTACATGCTAATGGGTGCAACTGAATTGCTTTACCCTCAATAAGCTTTGGCTGGAATGCCTGTATACCAAGACGGTGAAGTGTAGGGGCACGGTTGAGAAGTACTGGATGACCTTTCATCACGTTCTCAAGGATATCCCAAATTACTGGCTCACGACGATCTACTATCTTCTTGGCACTCTTCACAGTCTTCACAATACCGCGCTCAATAAGCTTGCGGATGATGAATGGCTTATAAAGCTCGGCTGCCATAAGCTTTGGAAGACCACATTCGCCCATCTTCAACTCTGGACCTACAACGATTACGGAACGTGCTGAATAGTCGACACGCTTACCGAGGAGGTTCTGACGGAAACGTCCAGCCTTACCTTTCAATGAGTCTGACAATGACTTCAAAGGGCGGTTTGACTCGCTCTTTACGGCACTACTCTTACGAGAGTTGTCGAACAAGCTGTCTACAGCCTCCTGTAACATACGTTTCTCGTTACGCAGAATTACCTCTGGAGCCTTAATCTCGATAAGTCTCTTAAGACGATTGTTTCTGATAATTACGCGACGATAGAGATCGTTAAGGTCTGATGTAGCAAATCTTCCACCATCAAGTGGCACCAACGGACGAAGTTCTGGAGGTGTTACTGGAACAATCTTCATAATCATCCACTCTGGCTTGTTAATACCACGACTACCACGGAATGCTTCTACTACCTGAAGACGTTTCAAAGCCTCTGTCTTACGCTGCTGAGAAGAATCGCTATTGGCATGGTCGCGGAGTTCGTATGACAAACCATCGAGGTCGATATTTACAAGAAGGTCATAGATTGCCTCTGCACCCATCTTGGCAATAAACTTATTGGGGTCGGTATCGTCAAGATACTCATTATTCTCAGGTAACTTATCCAAGATGTTAAGATACTCATCCTCTGAAAGGAGATCCATCTTGTGAGAACCGTTAAGCTCTTGTCCTTCTTTTTCTGGGTCCATCTTTCCTGCAACGCAACCTGGCTGTATGACAATATACTTTTCATAGTACACAACAGCATCAAGCTTCTTTGTAGGCAAGCCTAGCAAATATCCTATTTTGTTTGGCAATGAACGGAAATACCAAATGTGGGCTACTGGAACAACAAGTTCGATATGACCTGTACGCTCACGACGAACCTTCTTCTCTGTTACCTCTACACCGCATCGGTCGCAGACAATGCCCTTATATCTGATACGCTTGTACTTTCCGCAGGCACACTCATAGTCCTTAGTAGGACCAAAGATGCGTTCGCAGAAGAGTCCGTCGCGCTCTGGTTTATACGTACGATAGTTGATGGTTTCCGGTTTGGTTACCTCACCGAACGAATTCTCGAGGATTTCCTCCGGAGAAGCAAGTCCGACAGTAATCTTCGTGAAATTACTCTTTATCTTTGAATCTTTCTTGAAAGCCATAATTCTTATTTATATATTGTTTGTAAAGAGTGTTTTTATTAATCAAGCTTAACGCTAAGTCCTAAGCCGCGAAGCTCATGCAGTAACACATTGAGTGATTCTGGTATGCCTGGTGTTGGCATTGGCTCACCCTTGACGATAGCCTCGTATGCCTTTGAACGACCTACTACATCGTCTGACTTGATTGTCAAAATCTCTTGAAGTACATGACTGGCACCGAATGCCTCCAGTGCCCAAACCTCCATCTCTCCGAAACGCTGACCACCAAACTGTGCTTTACCACCGAGTGGCTGCTGTGTGATGAGTGAGTAAGGACCGATAGAACGTGCGTGCATCTTATCCTCAACCATGTGTCCAAGTTTCAAGAAATATGTGATACCTACAGTAGCTGGCTGGTCGAACATCTCTCCTGTCTCTCCATCATACAGATGCATTGAACCGAGGTTCGGCAGTCCTGCCTTGTCTGTCCATTCCTTAAGGTCGTCAAGTTTTGCACCATCAAAGATTGGAGTTGCGAATTTAACGCCAAGACGCTTACCTGCTGCACCAAGGATTGCCTCAAATATCTGTCCAAGGTTCATACGAGAAGGCACACCTAATGGGTTCAATACCAAATCTACAGGACGACCATCTGGCAAGAATGGCATATCCTCAGAGCGAGTAATCTTAGAAACGATACCCTTGTTACCGTGGCGACCAGCGAGCTTATCACCTACACCAATCTTACGCTTCTTAGCGATATAAACCTTTGCCATCTGAAGAATTCCTGATGGAAGTTCATCACCGATAGTAATTGCAAACTTACGACGCTTATTCTCTGCATCAAGGAGTTTTGCCTTCTTCAAGAAGTTTGTGATAAGCTTAGATATCAATCCGTTTGCATGTTCGTCTTCTGTCCAGTTGTTTGACTGTATACCCTCATACTCAAGATTCTTGAGCTGAGTTGTTGTGAACTTGCTTCCCTTTGTGATAATCTCTGCACCTGAGTAATCCTTTATACCCTGAGAAACTTTACCATCTGTAAGTGTCAAGAGCTTGTCGACAAGGATATCTTTCAAGTCGTCTATCTTTGCTTCATACTCTTCGTCAATCTTCGCAAGAATAACCTTATCTTTCTGCTTTGAAGCACGGGTCTTTATTGCTCGAGAGAAGAGTTTCTTATCAATTACCACACCGCTCAAAGATGGATTTGCCTTCAAAGAAGAATCCTTTACATCACCAGCCTTATCACCGAAGATTGCTCTCAACAGCTTCTCTTCTGGTGAAGGATCGCTCTCGCCCTTAGGAGAAATCTTACCTATAAGGATATCACCTGGTTCAACACGAGCACCAACACGGATGATACCATTATCATCAAGATCCTTTGTGGCTTCTTCGCTTACGTTTGGTATGTCGTTTGTGAATTCCTCTGTTCCACGTTTTGTCTCACGTACATCGAGAGAGAACTCATCTACATGAACTGATGTCAATACGTCATCACGAACAATACGCTCGTTCAAGACAATAGCATCCTCGTAGTTGTAACCCTTCCAAGGCATGTAAGCAACAAGGAGGTTACGACCCAAAGCAAGCTCGCCATCCTCTGTAGCATAACCTTCTGTCAAGATATCGCCCTTCTTCACACGCTGTCCCTTATTACAGATAGGACGGAGGTCGATTGTCATGTTCTGGTTAGTACGACGGAACTTTGGTATACGATATTCCTTGAGAGCAGGCTCGAAACTTACAAACTCCTCGTCCTCTGTTCTGTCATAGAGGATACGGATTGTTGTAGCATCAACATATTCTATTACACCTTCACCCTCAGCGGTTATCATTGTACGAGAATCAACACATACTTGTTTCTCAACACCTGTACCGACAATAGGAGCTTCATTATGAAGCAATGGAACAGCCTGACGCATCATGTTTGATCCCATCAATGCACGGTGAGCATCATCATGCTCCAAGAATGGGATAAGACCTGCCGCAATAGAAGCTATCTGCTGCGGTGAAACGTCCATCAAGTCTACATCCGTTGGAGGAACAACTGGGAAATCTGCATCCTGACGACATTTAACGACATCACGGATAAATGTTCCATCGTCATTCAATGGGGCATTACCCTGACCTATTATATGATCCTCTTCTTCTTCGGCTGTGAGATATACAACATCCTCGTTCTTCAAATCTACAACACCATTGCTAACCTTGCGATACGGAGTCTCGATAAATCCGAGTTCGTTTATTTTAGCATATACACAGAGTGAAGATATAAGTCCGATGTTCGGACCTTCAGGACTTTCAATAGGGCAAAGACGACCGTAATGTGTATAGTGAACGTCACGAACCTCAAATCCTGCACGCTCTCTTGAAAGACCGCCAGGACCAAGTGCTGACAAACGACGTTTGTGAGTAACCTCAGCAAGAGGGTTTGTCTGGTCCATGAACTGCGACAGAGGATTTGTTCCAAAGAATGAATTGATAACACTTGAGATAGTTTTAGTGTTAATCAAGTCTGTTGGAGTAAACACCTCATTATCTCTTACATTCATACGCTCACGTATTGTACGGCTCATACGAGCAAGACCTATAGAGAACTGGTTGCTCAACTGCTCACCAACAGTACGTACACGACGATTGCTCAAGTGGTCAATATCATCCACAGTTGCATTAGAGTTAACCAACTGGATGAGATATTTGATAATCTCAATAATATCTTCTTTAGTCAAGATACGAACATCCATGTCTGTATCAAGACCTAATTTCTTGTTAATACGATAACGACCTACATCACCCAAATCATAACGCTTGTCTGAGAAGAACAGATTCTGGATAACCTCTCTTGCACTCGCATCATCAGCAGGATCAGCATTGCGCAACTGATGATAGATATACAATACAGCCTCTTTCTCAGAGTTACTTGGGTCTTTCTGGAGTGTATTAAAGATAATAGAGAATTTGTTTGCTGTCTCTACATCTTTATGAAGAAGAATTGTTGAAGCACCGCTGTCAATAATCTCCTCAATATTCTCTTTTGTAATTACGGTCTCACGATCCATAATCACCTCATTACGCTCTATAGAAACAACCTCACCAGTATCCTCATCAACAAAATCCTCATTCCAGCTCTTCAACACACGAGCTGCAAGTGTTCTGCCAATAGCTTCCTTCATATTCTTCTTATTAACCTTTACTTCCTCTGCAAGGTCAAAGATTTGAAGAATATCTTTATCTGATTCAAAGCCGATAGCACGTAGCAACGTTGTTACAGGCAATTTCTTCTTACGATCGATATATGCATACATCACATTATTGATGTCTGTAGCAAATTCAATCCAAGAGCCTTTGAACGGAATGATACGTGCAGAATAAAGAGCTGTTCCGTTTGCATGAATACCTTGGGCAAAGAACACACCTGGTGAACGATGTAACTGGGAAACAACCACACGCTCAGCACCATTAATAACAAATGTACCATTACTTGTCATATATGGGATAGTGCCAAGAAAGACGTCCTGAATAAATGTACCAAAGTCTTCATGTTCAGGATCCGTACAATATAGTTTCATTTTAGCCTTCAAAGGTACACTATATGTAAGTCCACGCTCAAGACACTCTTCAATAGTGTAACGAGGCGGGTCTATATAGTAATCCAAGAACTCAAGAACGAAATTATTACGTGTATCGGTGATAGGGAAGTTCTCGGCGAACACCTTATACAAACCGTCATTCTTGCGTTCCTCAGGCGGAGTATCCAACTGT
>CAVKAH010000088.1:0-9006 GCA_963654095.1 Oscillospiraceae bacterium | reverse complement strand
GCAGATAATATAAGTATTTGTATATTAGGAGGTTACATTGTTAAGCGTTTACAATATCTGTCATCTATCTGTCACTAATCTGTCATAGGAGGGAGAGACGGATTTTGTCGTTTTTGGGGGCAGATAAGCCTATTTCTTAATAAAAAGTACCCACTTTTTGTCATATAAGCCCACTTTTCAGGTAAAAAAGTATAGGATAACGCATCAAAAAGATATAGGTAACAGAAGGAAAATTTGTGGGTAAAATTAGGCTTAAGGTATTGTGTCTTAGATGTTTAGATAGAAAAGTCAGGTGTTTGGCTACTGACAGATAATGACAGATATCTTTAAACAAAAGCTTCTGTCAAGCATACTTATCACTTTGATATACAACGAATTAACCTACCACAATGACAGAATGACAGATTTTTTGAAAAAAATAATATATGCAATACTTTTGAGTCTCCTCAGACCGTAATAGAGAAAAATAGAGATAAAAAAATCCCATCATCGGGTTGGAATGATGGGATTTTAATAGGGGGATTACTTATTTCACTACAACATTCTTGACTTCCCAAGTAGGAGCGCAAGATGTTGAACTTGTATATTTAAATGCGATAGTTACATTTGACTTACCAGCAAAGGCTTTCATACTTGCAGTGCTGCTGCCAAAATCCCAACCTGTACCTGCAGGCCATGAAGAAACAGAAAGCTCTGTCCAATTAGCTTTTGCTACATCTCCATTATAGTCTACACTGGCAAGAACCTTAACATAATCAGACCTGTTGTTTCCATTCAAATAATTTATAGCTTGGTCAAAAGACAATGTTGCATCAGAAACCTTACTCATGTTCAGCTTTCCACTGACAAGCCAGCTCTCAGCCTCAAGGTTTGTATTGTTAACAAAAGCAGAAGCTTTCATGTATTTATAGCTACTATCGTGCTTCCATACATAGCTCATTCCTTCACCAAGTTTTACATCAACAGTAGTGAATGAACCAATACCACTTGCAAATGTCTCGTTAAGAATGTCGCTACCCGAAGGTGTGCTATCATCAGAGCTACCACTTGGCTTTGTTCCATATTCCGTACCGTCAATCTTAGCGTATGTTACACTCTTGATACCAACAGCTAAAAAGTACTTTTCAATATTACCATAAAGAAGAACTTCTTTTTTGTAGTTTCCTGCATTGTCCTTCAAATTCAAGCCTGTGCGTACTGCACCTGAAGGCAACTGAACAGGAAGACAGTTGTTAACATCTGTCTCATCAGCTGTAGAAGCTACAAGGATATTTGTCTGCGATGTAAAGTTAGTGGCATCAAATGAGGCTGAAGTAAGAGCCTTATCGTTTACGCATCCTACAATATATGCCTTTACAAACACATTTGTTGCAGCACCTTTTGCGATAGCTTCTTTAGCTGTGTATGGCTTTGCCTCAGTTCCATCGTTATCACTTGTCGGATTATCAGGAGTTACAATATCGTCAGCCATAGGAGTGCCATCACCCATAATCTTAAAGTTGTTAACCTCCCAAGAGCCAGACATATTATTTTCGCTCATATATTTATAACCAATATAAACCTTTTCCTTACCGCAGAAAGCCTTAAGGTCAATATCACCAGACTCTACAGATGACCAACTTGTACCTGCTGGGTATGAAGGGATTTCAAGTTTTGTCCAAGTTGCAGTAGCTGCATCGCCAGCATAGTCTGTAGAAGCCCATACTGTCATAAAGTCTTGCATCTTGCTTGTATCATCGAGTTTGTTGATTGCATGACTGAACGACAAGGTAGCAGTTGTACAATCAGACAGGTTAATAGCAGGTGATACAGCCCAGGATTCAGACTCATGGCTTGCTCCGTTTGAATATGCAGAAGCAATAAGATAATAAGAAGTCTGATAGCTTGTTGCTTTCCATACGTAAGACAAACCATCCGACAACTTTACGTTAGAGAAAGTAAATCCGCCTTGTCCATTGCTGAAATCTTCAGAGAAAATAGTTTTCAGTTCTTCTGTTGGAACATCATCATCACCTCCAGGAATCTCATAAGGTGCTGGAACGTCCTCGCAACTTGTAAGCGATGTGAATGAGAATGTGAGGGCTGCTATTGCCATCACTGAATATATTATCTTTTTCATAAAGTTATTCTTTAAATATTGTTTTTATTAATTCGTTTCTAACAAACAGAGTATTAAGCAAATTATTACTTAACCTCCTCTATGTCATTTTCTGAACGGAGAAGTATCTGCCATGTATAACCATAACGTGATGGATTTGTGGCATAAACGGTAAAGATACCTGTCAAGTTTACTTTTCCTTCTGGCATTGCCTTAGCTGCAAATTTAGCATAAGTGCTGCTACGTACTACCATCAGAGATTGTGCCTCACCATTTATCTTCACTGTTCGGCTCACTCCATTACCAGCATCTTTCTCTGATTCTGGAGCCCAAGATAACGATCCGTCAGCCTTATCCATCTTTACATTCTTCAATGTCATCAACTTTCCGCGATGCGATTTTATGTATGATACATCTTTTAGCTTTGTAACATCAAACTCCTCTGGCTGAACTTTTGAAGCATCGGCAGCACCAAGAAGCTTATAGTGTTCGTTCCATGTATTGTAACTCATACGGCTTGGGAATGTTCTGCCACTTGAGTTTGTATAAGGAGAACCTATTTGCACGTTGTTTCCATATATACCAATGTATAACCCTTTGAGGTTTACAAGGATTTCCTGTCCTACAGGCAAGAAGCCATAAAGACCACCCTTGGAGATACAGATAAGTATTCCCTCACCGCTTTCATCCTCCACGGCAATTTCATTATATATATTGCCCTGAACGTCATTACCAACAACACGTGCCTTCAGCTGCCAATCCTCAGTAATCCTTATCGTATCATTAGCTACCGATGACCCAAGCTTATCAACAGTCTGCGCTTTCAGTTCCTTAATGGTAATAATCTTGCTGGGATCCTCTTGGATATTGTTGTTGCCATAAGGAGCGGTATCACCTGTAGGATCATTCCAATCCTCATCCATACAAGATGTGGCAACACTACCGAGCAGCAGTGCCACAATGATGAAATTTATATATTTAATCATTTTCATTTCTGTGAGAGTTTTTAGAATTTGTATGAGATGTTCAACATTCCGTTAGTGCCGTAAGCATAGAACTTCATAGGGTTCTTTGAGAACTTATAAGCGCGATTAGATGTTGTTCCATCGGTCTTCTTTGAATAGTCGCTTCTGCTCTGCTCATATCCTCCAGTAACGATATTAGTGTTGTTCAGGATATTTGTAACACTTAAGTTGATTGACAACGAGCCGTGTTTCAAATAGATGCTTCTACCGATTGAGCCATCTACCATAAAGCCACCATGTCCTTTTGCCTGTTCGAAAGCAGAACGAATAGGTTCATTCTGGTCAAAACAGTTTCCACGAGCTTCTGCAGAACTATTATAGCGATAGCAAGGAGAATAAGAAAGATAAATACGATCATAATAGTTGGCGTTAAGGTCAACGAACCAGCCACCACTGTGGTAGCTCAAGCCGAGGCTTGCCGATGTAAGCGGAGTTCCATTATCGCGCATGTTCTTATTATATATAGTCTCTGTATAGACAGTACCCTTTGTAGAGTTCATGTAGCTAACGGTATTGTCGTTAAGAATCTTTGCATCGCTTATCTGACCGATAAGTTTTATATCGAAAGCACTTGTAATCTTAAACTTCAATCCTGCCTCTACTCCATAGTATGCCTTTTTCATACCAGTGATAGAAACGTATGAGAAGGAGTTGATGTCGTCGTAATAGAAGTTCTGCCAATCGCTAATGTTAGTAAGATAGCTGTAATAAGCATTGATATTGGCATGCAACCAAGAGTTTTGCAACTGATAGCCTACTTCAGAACTGAACACACGTTCATTCTTCAAGTTATTTACAAAATCGTTGTTAATCTCAGGAGATACGAATGCCACCTTTGCTTGTGGAGCTTTATGCTCGTATCCCAAGCCAAGAATAAAGGTGTTTCCTCTTCCAAGGTTGATATTAGCACCGAATTTAAATCCACCATCAAGGAACTGTGCCGTATGGCTCTTACCATAAGAATTATACTTAGCAAGACCATTGCGCATCTTACCTTCACGCTGCATAGATGTATAGCCAAGTTTTGCTGCTATAACATAATGTACGTTACCGAAATTCTCTGCATAACTGGTCCACAATTTTCCATTGTTTACAAGCAGATTATAGTTATATCCAAACTTGTCGTCTTCCTTAACAACGCCGTTAGGGTTGTTCAAGTCATATTGTATCTCGTCAGCATCGCTTGAATAAGTGCCAAGAGCGTAGGTATTGATATTATGGAATTGTGTTGCTCCGAGCAAGTCTTCCATTGTCTGATAGTGCATACCCTTGTTTGTAGCTCCAAGGATACCGATATTCCATGTCTTGTCTTTATCTATTTGCTTGTTGAATGTAGATGCAAGAGACAATGTCAGAGCGTCATTATGCTTGGCTTGAATATAGTACATAGCATCCTGTCCCTGAGCCGAAGCCTGCTTATTTGAGTAATATAGACGATCCCAGTCAATCTGACGATTAGCCTTTGAACCAGACCAATAGTCATAAGCATCATGCCAACTCTGCAGAGCCTCTGATGTACGGTAAGATGTGTTACTTTCATCCCATATATCATAATAGCTACTTGGCATATTCTTCCAGTAGTTTGGATGTGGGTTTTCAGAATTGTTGTAGTTCAGCTTCGTACTCTTATACATACTATACTTACCCATGATAGAAGTAGTGAGCTTATCGTTGTCTGACATCTTCCAATCCCAAGTAAGGAGAGCTGTAGGAGCGAAGTCGTTAACAATACGTGAGTTGCGCTTCTTTCCGTTCTGGTAGCCCCAATAAGGGTTATAGAATCTATCGTTAGCCATCCAGTACATTTCATCTGTACCAGCACCCTGAGATGCACGTTCCGTAGGGTTACCCCATGTGGTTAGCGACAATGAATGAGTTCCGTCTCCAAAAACTTTTTGTATTCCGAGGAAATAAGAGAGAGAATTATAGAATGTACCTTCTATGTATCCTTCGTTTGCCCAACGGTATGTTATATTTCCAGAGAATGCCCATCCTTTATTACTCAAACCAGTATTAAAGGTATACATACCACGAAGTGTGTAATTGCGGTTGGCTCCAGTAAGCGTTATCCTATGACCAGCAGGCATACTTGCTGGACGGAAATTATAGTTGTTTGAACCCGCCATACCAGGCATAGAGAAATTGTTTGATTCAAACGGCAAGGCAAACTCCTGGTTTTTCGTCTGTTGGTTCAATCCACCAACATTAGTAAAGCGGAACTGTCCCGTTTCCATATCGTTCATCGGGATGCCGTTGATATAAACGTCGTTGTACTTTTGGTCGAAAGCACGGTAGCGGAAGCGTACCGGCGAGAAGAGGTAGCCTACCTCACTTGCGTAAATGTTGTTGTTGGAATTAACGATAGTCATATTCTGCGACATATCGTCATCCTCTCCGAGTTGTGCCTCAGTAAACGTAAATGCCGACTCGCTGAGTACAGCACTGCGTTGTCCTATAGAATCTGTTGGATTCTGAGCCTGAGCCAAAGAAGCGGAGCATAACGCCATCACGGCTAATTTCAGATTCTTTTGCTTCATAAAACAGTGTTAAATTAAGTGCGACAAAGATAATCTAACAAATATTATTAAAGAATTGTTCGTTTGAAGCATAAGTACAACAGAAATTTAACAAACATGTAATGGCTTATCCTGTATTTATATGTAAGTAAATGTGCAGAAAATCAAATTAAATTCTTACCTTTGCCACGATACATAAACCTTGGAACATATCGTATCGATATATCATCTACATATATATAATAAGGTGAAAGAAGAAAAACAAAGATAAAACAATTATGAAAAGACTCAACATCCTTATGATTTTTGCCCTGTGCATGATGTTTATAACCGTCAGCGCACAGAAAAAGTATTCTTGCTACGGCATTGGTTTCTACAATCAGGAGAACCTTTTTGACACTTGTCATGACGAGGGAAAACGTGATTACGATTTTCTTCCTAATGGTTCATACCGTTGGAACGGACTGAAGTACACACACAAATTGCACAACATGGCACGTGCTCTTGCTGACATGGGTACAGACCAGCTGCCAGGTGTAGGCTGTGCAGTAATAGGTTTGAGCGAGGTGGAAAACCACAAGGTGCTGGATGACCTCACAGCACAAGAACCTCTTAAAAAACGTGGATATAAATATATCCATATCGAAGGTCCTGACCGCCGTGGTATAGACTGCGCTTTGCTTTATAACCCTGCACTCTTTAAGGTGTATAACACCAAGCTCGTGCCATACGTACAGGAGTTGAAGAAAGATAGTGCATTCCTAACACGTGGTTTCTTGACCGTAAGTGGAGAACTTGCAGGTGAGCATGTTGCTTTCGTTGTATGCCACTGGCCAAGCCGTGCAGCAAAATCATTCTACCGTGAGTCTGGCGGTAGACAAGTAAAAGTACTTAAAGACTCCCTACTCCGCAACGATCCGAAGGTTAAAGTTTTCGTAATGGGCGACATGAACGACGACCCAACGAACAAGAGTATGACAGAAGCCCTAGGGTGCAAGTCTGAGATTAACGAGGTGGGCAACGACAATATGTACAACCCATTCTATAACATCCTTGCCAAGGAAGGACAAGGAACATTGTTCTATAACGGCTCATGGAACCTTTTCGACCAGATTGTGATGACCCCTAACCTTCTGAACAAGAAAGGAAAGAAAGATTATTCCACCCTTAAGTTCCTAAAAAATCAGATTTTCCGTCGCGACTATCTCATACAAACAGAGGGTAAATACAAGGGAGCACCTAAGCGCACCCATGCTGGCGGTTCATGGCTTGACGGATATAGCGACCACTTGCCAGTAGTTGTTTATGTCGTAAAGGAACAGAAATAAGCATAATGAATATAGAGCAACATCCTCTACAGCCATTTCTTCCTGAAAACGCATGGTTGCTGATGCTTGGAAGTTTTCCTCCGTCAAAGCAAAGATGGAGTATGGATTTCTTCTATCCAAACTACATCAACGATATGTGGCGTATCTTCGGACTAATATTCTTTAACGACAAAGATTTCTTCGTTGATGTAGAGAATAAAAGGTTTAAGAAAGAAATGTTAGTGGAATTCTTGAATAAGGAGGGTATTGCGCTATATGATACCGCTTGCGCAGTAAGGCGGACAAAGAACACAGCTTCAGACAAAGATCTTGAGGTTGTAACCCCAACTGATCTTGAAGCATTGCTCGACAAGTTACCGCTTTGCACCACTGTAGTTACGACAGGAGAAAAGGCAACAACGTTGTTCGCATCACATTTTAATTGTTCTGTACCCAAGGTGGGAGCCTCAGTTTGCTTTTCATTCAAGGATAGAGAGATTACCCTCTTTCGTATGCCAAGTAGTTCAAGGGCTTATCCTATGAAACTTGAAAACAAGGCAGAACAATACCGCAAGGTTTTAAGCAGAGAACATTCACAGAAATATTAATCTACATGGAGATATAAGGAATAAAGAGTTCACTACATTGTAAAGAACTAAGAGCTCTATATTCTTCATCTTCATTTTTCAATAATATAATTATGACGGTTATAGGAATTGCAGGTGGTACAGGTTCGGGAAAAACCACCGTAGTAAAAAAGATAGTAGAGGCTTTACCACCACATTATGTATCGGTAGTACCGCTCGACTCGTATTACAACGACACTTCACACATGACGGAAGATGAACGCCATGCCATAAACTTTGACCATCCTGATGCCTTCGACTGGAAGCTGTTAATCAAACAAATAAACGAATTGCGTGCAGGAAAAGCCATTGAGCAGCCAACATATTCGTATATCTTGTGCAACCGTTTGCCAGAGACTATCCATGTTGAGCCGAAGCCAGTTGTCATAATTGAAGGTATCATGACTCTGCTTAACAAAAAGCTTAGAGAGATGATGGATCTCAAAATATTTGTTGATGCCGACTCCGATGAACGACTTATCCGTAATATCCAACGCGACACGGTAGAGCGTGGCAGAGATGTACAGATGGTATTAGACCGTTATCTTGAGGTATTAAAACCTATGCATGAACTATTCATCGAACCGACGAAACGCCATGCCGACATCATAATTCCGCAAGGCGGAGAAAACAAAAAGGGTATAGAAATGGTTTGCAAATATATAGAAAGACTGATGTTATAACTATTATAACGATACATAAAGTCCCTAAGTTCATTTAAAAAACTTAGGGACTTAATTTTTAAACATATAAGTCGACGTTTATTTCTCCTTATTGCTATTCTCTATCATCTTCTTATATTGATGTATTTTGAAAGCGTTTATACATTCTGTTATTCCATAAAACAACAAGCACCATCCTATTATCAATAAAGGCAAACCTGCCGTTTCCATCGGTTTTATCATAACAAACAATCCTGTAAGGAGTATCAAAGTTGGGCAAATCCAAAACCATAGAGGCAATACAGCATACTTGCGAGTCTGAATAAGAACGAGGAACTGATTTAATGCTCCAAGCAAAATGATAGCACCAAGTACATACATAAGCGACGTAACAAAAGCTCCAGGCATTAGAGTCAATACAAAACCAAGAATCAAACTACCCAATCCTACTATCGGGAACATAGGTTTTCCACCGACAAGAAGTTTTCCATCAGCATCGTAAACCTCATTCTCTGCCGAATGGATACGTGCATTGAAATATGCAACACAAGAGATTACTCCTGAAACAAGAAACAACAGACCTATAGCTATCGTTATACCCTTTACCGTACTATCAGGATTTTTAATCAACATCGCACCAACAGCTATTGAGCAAATAGCACGAAAAATAGAACTTTGCAATACTTTCATCGCCTTTATTATTAGTATTATTACATATTGTTTACCACTATCTTTTATTCCTCACTTATCATGTCAGTGATAAGTGCAAAGT
>CAVKAH010000087.1:0-9087 GCA_963654095.1 Oscillospiraceae bacterium | reverse complement strand
CCGGGGACACAAGGATTTTCAGTCCTTTGCTCTACCAACTGAGCTATGGCACCAGCATGTTTACAAAGAGCGTGTCGCTCATTTGCGGTTGCAAAGGTACTACTTTTTATTTATTGCACAAACTTTTTTGAAAGTTTTTTATATAACTTCTCAAAAAAAAGACATACTGCCGCTCTATTTCACACTATATGCTTACAAAAAACAAACATACGCATAAGAGCAAGTCTGCCCATACCTTTTGAAGCCTCAAGATATTGATTCTATTGTCTAATGATATTTGTTTTGATGCATAAGGATACACCTTACGAAGCATAACGATATAGTTTTTGACGCATAAAGATATACCTTAGATGCAGGAAGATATAGCTAAAATCATGCGCACTCTACTGCCAATTTCACATCCACGCAAAAGATTTTCACAAAAAGCAGCCTCTATGTCATAAAAAAATATTACCTTTACACGCTCTTAAAAAAAAGAATTTGATTTCAAAGAAATATCTGAAGCAGTTTAAATGGATACATATAGCAACGTCAACTCGTTTTTCATTGGCATGACCACCGCATACTATGCGATAATGTCCTATAGGATGTTTACAAGCAAGGGGGGGGGTAGCGCAAGATTAAAGACGGTGCTCGCATGGAGTTTAGTATTTTGGGCAATAAACAATACCAAAGACCTGATGCTAACATTCCCTGGAATGTATTGCGAAAAATACCTTGATCTCATCATCGTGATAGACGGATGGACTGCGCTACCATATATGTTATTCCTGTTTGAACTTACCAGACCCGGATGGATAAACGCAAAAAACATGGCAATAGCAGTAAGTCCGTTTGTTGCTTACACCATACTTTACGCCATCTTCCCATACCACTCTACCATTCTTCTGATAATGGTATTCTTGGTAATATACGGACTTTACATCACGATAATAGGCTACAAGCGAGGCGTGGCTTATATGAACTACATCAAGAGTCACTATTCTAACATTGACGACATAGACATTACATGGTTGAGAAAGCTATTCCTACTCGTAGCAATAAGCCTCTCTTCATGGCTTCTCACCTCTCTTACAGCGACCTCACTGACAGACACCCTATACTATATACTCTCCGTGGCGGTGTGCCAACTGGCTCTTCACCACTGCCGAAAGCTAAAACAAGTGAATGTGCCTGGCATAAATAACATAGTCCAAGATAATTCTACAGAAGAAGAGAAGCCCATCCGACAGGAAGAAAAGAAGTTCTCGTTTGACGGAATGCCCGAAAAGCTCATCATTGAAGACCGACTTTTCCTATGCCCCAACCTAACGCTCGACGATTTAGCAAAGCGACTTAACACCAACAGAACCTACCTAAGCTCGTACTTCTCGAACGTCATACGAAAGACATTCTATGACTATGTGAACGAGTTAAGGATAACTCAAAAGAGCATACCTCTAATAGCCGAATGTCCCGATCATACTTTCGAGCGAATCGCACAAGAAAGCGGGTTCAACTCAATGTCTACCTTCAGACGAGCTTTCATAAAGATAACAGGTAAGACACCAAGTGCATACAGAGACCAATTATAAAGGTCTATGAGAGAAAAAAATATCTACAATAACAAAAAAATATCTACAATATTAACTTTAACTTAAACCAAGAAAGGAACAAAAGACATGCAAGCGATTAAAATTCTCGTTGTCGACGACATCCAAACCAACGTTGCTCTAATCACAGCAATAATAAAGAAACTAAACGTACAATACGAAACAGCCAGCAATGGCAAGGAAGCACTAGAAAAGATCAAGTCGTTTTCGCCACACATAGTATTGCTCGACCTCATGATGCCCGACATCGACGGACAGGAAATGATAAAGATAATAAGAAAAGACTATACAAAAGAACAGTTGTCAATCATAGTTACGTCTGCCCTAACCGACGAAGAGACGATAAACAAATGTAAGGAACTGGGCTGCAATGACTATATCACAAAGCCAATAATGCCAAACGAGCTGCTCACCACAGTACAGCTCAACGCATTAAACGTTATATAAAAACATAACATACTTACCGATATGCTCCACAAAACCAGAGAACACATACTGCGTATAGTGGCAACAATAATATGCTCTATACACTTCTCGTTAGGATTTAGTAGCGAAATTCTAATCGTTACTTCATATAATCCCGACACCCAGAAAACGCTCTCCACGCTGTCTGACATTACCGATGAGATAAAGAAAACATGCGGCAGCAGCGTCTCGGTAAGTATAGAATCGATGAACTGCAAGAACCTCTCCGAGGCTTATCTATGGAGAGACAGAATGAAAGAGATTATCGATGCGCATAAGGAGCACATGCCCAAGCTGATAATTCTTTTAGGACAGGAGGCATGGACATCATACCTCTCGCAAAAAACAAAAATAGCTAAAGAGACACCATGTATGGCTGCATTGGTGAGCACCAATACGGTTATCCTTCCTGAAGGAAACTGCAACTTCCATACATGGAGCCCTCAAAGCGTGGAATATACCAACATTAAGGATTTTAATATCGCTGGCGGCGTGTTCTACAAATACGACATGGAGAAAAACTACAGCATTATAAAGAAATTATACCCAAAGACAAAGAACATTGCGCTTATTACCGACTTCACCTATGGTGGACTTGCCATGCAGGCTCACGTAATGTCGTATATGAAGAAACATAAAGACATTAACCTACAACTGCTTGATGGAAGAACAAAAACCATATTCGAAATGCAGGAAAAGCTAAAACATCTCACTGCACAAAACACCATCCTATGGATTGGAACATGGAGAATAGACTGCACAGAGAACTTTGTTTTAGCAAACACAACAGAGGTTTTACATTCAGCAAACCCAAACATACCAGCATTCTCGCTTGCATCTGTGGGAATGGGAAACTGGGCTATCGGAGGCTACGTGCCTGAATATGGACCGCAGGGAAAGAAGATTGCAGATATCGCAGCAAGGTTCATAAAGACTAAGAAGAAGACTTTTATCACCATCCACAACGAATACAGCTTTGACAAAAGGGAGCTTGACAAATTCAATATCAACACCGACGAACTGCCCGACAATGCTGTTGTCATCAACACACAGGCAGATTTCTTGGCAAAACATAAGATTGTAGTATCCGTTGTCTTGGGCATATTGCTCGTTTTGGTCTTTGGTTTGATATTCGCACTATACTATATCTCAAAGATAAAGAAGCTCACTCTGCATCTTGAAAAGCAAAGTAAGGAGTTGGAAGAGGCAAAAGACCTCGCCGTGGAAGCCAACAAGATAAAGACCTCGTTTATCGCCAACATGAGTCATGAAATACGAACTCCGTTAAATGCCATAGTAGGTTTTACAGATTTGATGGCACAAGACGACTGCGATGAAAACGACAAAAAGGCTTTCAGCCTTATCATAAAGGAAAACTCGGATATGCTCCTCGACCTTATAAATCAGGTTTTGGATATATCACGCATAGAGGCTGGCAAGATAACAATATCCAAGAAGATGTACAACGTGGTAGAAATCTGCCACACTGCCGTAGTCTCCGTTCAGCATGCAAAGAACCTGAGAGGCGTAGAGCTAATCGAAGAATATCCCAACGAGGAAGTCTTGGCAAAGACAGACACCATACGTCTGAAAGAAGTAATAATAAACCTCCTCACCAACGCATGCAAATTCACCGAAAAAGGTTTCATAAAACTGAGCATCGAGGTGGACAAGGACAATAGAGTCATCACATTCTGCGTAAAAGACACAGGCACTGGCATCCCCGAAGATAAAGCGGAATATATATTCGAACGCTTTGCAAAGCTCAACCAGTTTGCACAAGGCACAGGACTAGGACTACCGCTGAGCAGAATAATCGTGGAGAATTTAGGAGGAAAGATATGGCTCGACACATCATATCACGATGGCGCATGCTTCAAATTCACCCACCCTATTGAATAACAATATATCTTATAACATATCAAACAAACATAAAACAAAAAACAACGACTATGAACAAAAAGAAAATTCTTATAGCTGAAGACAACGTGAGCAACTTCAAGTACATATACTACGTATTGGCTAAAGACTACGACATTATACATGCACAAAACGGAAAAGAGGCAATAGAACTCTTCAAACAAGAGAATCCAGACTTGATTCTTATGGATATCGGAATGCCGATAATGGATGGAAACGAAGCAACAGTAGAGATAAGAAAGCTCTCTGCCGACATTCCAATCATCGGACTTACTGCCTACGCATACGCCTCTGACGAAGAGAAAGGACTAAAATGTGGCATGAACAAATACATGACTAAACCTGTAAGTATCACCGAATTGAAAGAAATCGTAATGGAGTATATCAAAAAGTAAGTTACATCCACATTAAATGTGTTAAATACCTTATTATATTAAAAAGAAAACACTAACTTTGCAAATAAAAACAACAACAAAGTTAGTATGAAAGAAACAGCCACAGAGAAGGATATCAGAAAGAACCCTTTTTTTGAACCATATACAACTCCACACGAGACAGTACCATTCGATAAGATAAGGCTAGAGGATTATGAAGAAGCCTTTATGGAGGGCATCAGGAGAGACGATGAGCAAATAGAAAAAACTATAAACAATACCGACGAACCTACATTCGATAACACTATTATCAATGTAGATGACGACAAAGACGGCTATTACGACCTACTTTCAAGAGTATCCACAGTGTTCTTTAATCTGCTCAGCGCAGAGACTAACGACGATATGGACGCATTGGCACAAAAGCTGCAGCCTATCCTTACAAAGCACGCCAATGACGTAAGACTAAACAAAAAACTATTCGAAAGGATAAAATACGTATACGACAAACATCGTGAACTTACTCCAGAAGAGCAAAGACTGCTCGACAACTGCTACGATGGCTTTGTCAGAAGTGGTGCCCTACTCGACGACGAAGGGAAAGAAAAACTACGCAAACTAACGGAAGAAGCCAGTATGTTGTCGCTCCAATTCTCGCAAAACCTTCTCAAAGAGAATAAAGCATATACAATAAACATCACAGATAAGGAAGAACTTGACGGACTGCCAGACTCCGCTATTGAAGCGGCAGCCATAGCAGCAAAAGAACATAAGAAAGAGGGTTGGGTATTCACTCTTGACTATCCAAGCTATAGTCCGTTTATGACCTATTCTACCCAGCGCGAACTGCGAAAGCAACTGTACATGATGCGCAACACCGTATGTACGCACGACAACAACGAGAATAACATCAACATTTGCAAGCGCATAGTAAACCTAAGAAGAGAGATTGCACAACTCCTTGGCTTTAGCAACTATGCAGAATACGTACTTAAAAACCGTATGGCAAGTAACGAAGCCAACGTGTACAAACTGCTCAACGACCTTATAGATGCCTATATGCCTACGGCAAAAGAAGAAGTAAAAGACATCGAAAACAAGGCTAAGCAGACAGAAGGTGAAGATTTCAAGATGGAAGCATGGGACTTTAGCTATTATTCCCACAAGCTTCAGCTCGAGAAATTTAACCTTGACGCAGAGATGCTCAGGCCTTATTTTGAGTTGAGCAAGGTAATTAGCGGTGTCTTCGGACTTGCAAACAAGCTATACGGAATAACATTTAAGGAGAACAAAGACATACCTGTTTATCATAAAGACGTAAAAGCATACGAGGTTTTCGATAACGATGGTTCATACCTCGCCATATTCTATGCCGACTTTCATCCACGCAAAGGCAAGCAAGGCGGTGCTTGGATGACTGAATATCAGGGACAATGGATAGATAAAAAGGGCGAGAACGTGAGACCACACGTAAGCGTTGTGATGAACCTTACTAAGCCTACAGAAGAGAAACCTGCATTGTTAACGTTGGGAGAAGTGGAGACTTTCTTGCATGAATTTGGACATTCGCTACACGGAATGTTCGCAAATACAAGGTTTGAAAGTCTGTCTGGAACAAACGTATGGTGGGATTTCGTAGAACTGCCATCACAGTTTATGGAGAATTATGCCGTAGAAAAGGAGTTCCTCAAGACATTCGCCTTCCACTACAAAACGGGAGAACCGATGCCCGATGAACTAATCGAACGCATAGCAAAGAGTAGGAATTTCATGGTGGCATACGGATGTATGAGGCAGGTAAGCTTTGGACTTCTTGATATGGCATACTACACTCAAAAGGAAGAATTCACCGAAGATATCATCCCATTTGAGAAGGATGCGTGGAAAAAGGCTATGGTTTTGCCACAGCTACCAGATACCTGCATGACGGTACAGTTCAGCCATATCATGGCTGGAGGCTATGCTGCTGGTTACTATAGTTACAAATGGGCAGAGGTTTTGGATGCTGATGCATTCAGCGTATTCAAGAGAAACGGCATCTTTGATACAAAGACGGCAAAGAGTTTCCGCGACAATATTCTTTCGAAAGGTGGCACTGAGCACCCTATGACACTCTACAAGAGATTCAGAGGAGGTGAGCCAACGATTGATGCCCTACTTGAAAGGAACGGAATAAAAAAAGAGATAGAGGGATAAAAGTAGTAGAATAACATTCTAAAAGCTCAGACAATGGACAATAACGAGAAACAATTTAAACTCGACTTGCGCTATCTGCGTATGGCACGTATATGGTCGGAGAACAGCTATTGCACAAGAAGACAAGTGGGCTGTATCGTTGTCAAAGACAAAATGATTATAAGCGACGGCTACAACGGAACGCCAAGCGGATTTGACAATATATGCGAAGACGAGAATAATGTTACCTTTCCATACGTCCTTCATGCCGAGGCTAACGCCATAACAAAACTAGCAAGAAGCTCAAACAACAGCGACGGAGCTACACTGTATGTTACGGATGCGCCATGTATAGAATGTTCAAAACTGATAATACAAGCAGGCATTAAAAGAGTGGTTTATGCTAAAGAATACAGGCTTACAGATGGTATAGAACTACTGAAAAAAGCAAACATAGAAGTTATACATATCAACCCAGACGAATATGAAATCAAATAAATCATACAGATTAACTCCTCTGCTAATGGCAATTAGCGTTATTATAGGAGTGGTCATCGGTACATTCTACGCCAATCATTTCTCTGGCAACAGACTGAACATCATTAATTCTGGCAGTAATCGTCTGAATAATCTATTGCACATAATTGACGACCAATATGTGGATGATGTCAACATAGACTCGCTTGTGGATATGGCTATTCCACAAATACTCTCCGACCTAGACCCCCACTCTGTATATATCAGTGCTGCTGATGTACAAAAGACACAAGATGATTTGAAGGGTTCTTTCTCTGGCATTGGTGTGGAATTCGTGATACGACAAGATACTATCCACGTACAGAATGTTATCAAAAACGGACCTGCTCAACAGGCTGGAATACTTGCTGGCGACAAGATAGTAAGCATTGACGGCAAGCCTTTCGTAGGCAAAATAGTAACTAACGAGGAAGCTATGCGCCGACTTAAAGGTGCTAAAGGTACGAAAGTAAAGGTTGGAGTGAAGAGGTATGGAGCTAAGGATGTGAAATATTTCACTATCACACGTGCAGACATTCCACAGAAGAGCATTACTGCCGTGTATATGCTCGATGAGAATACTGGTTACATAAAGATAAAGAACTTTGGAGAGAACACGTATGCAGAACTACTTGTAGCATTAGCTCAGTTGTCGCAAGAAGGATTTAACAATCTTGTCATCGACCTTAGAGACAACACTGGCGGATATCTAGAGTCGGCAGTACAGATGATTAACGAGTTCTTACCAAAGAACAAACTCATCGTATATACAGAGGGACGTAAATCTCCAAGACAAGATTACAAGAGCGACGGAAGAGGTAGCTATCAGAAGATACCGCTCGTTGTACTCATTAACGAAGCATCTGCTTCAGCATCGGAAATCTTTGCTGGTGCTATACAAGATAACGATAGAGGAACAATCATTGGTAGACGCTCCTTCGGAAAAGGTCTTGTACAGAAGCAGATGGAGTTCCCTGATGGTAGCATGATACGTCTTACCATAGCAAGATATTATACTCCTTCTGGTCGCTGCATACAGAAGCCTTATACGGCAGGAGACAATGTTGACTACGAAGAAGACCTGTTGGCAAGATACCAGCACGGAGAATTCTTCTCTCAAGATAGTATCAAGCATACAGGTCCAGCCTATCATACTGGTATCGGAAGAACTGTTTATGGAGGTGGAGGTATAACGCCAGATATCTTTGTTCCTGAAGACACTATCGGCATGACATCTTATCTTAAAGAGGCAACAATGAGCGGACTTATCCTACAATTTGCTTTCACATACACCGATGGCAATAGGGTAAAGCTCAATACTTATAAGGAGTTAATGGAGTTGGCTGACTATTTGAACAAGCAAAACTTAGTGGAACAATTTGCTACTTTTGCCAATAAGAATGGTCTACAACGCAGAAACCTACTCATTAGGAAGTCGCACAGACTACTCGAGAAATACATCAATAGTCGCATTATATACAACATGCTTGACGATAATGCTTGGACTCAATACATCAATCAGGGGGACAACGTTATCAATACAGCTCTGAATGTATTTAAAAACAATGCGGCTTTCCCCAAGAAACAAGAGCCAAAGGCAGCCATAAAGAAATAAAAGAAATAATAAAGGTATATTTCGGGGGCATTATGACAATCACAAAGAAGGAGTTGAGACAGAAAGTCAGGCTTCTGAAAAAGCAATATACAGAGGAACAGCTCAAGGAACTTTCGTACGACATAATACGAAAGCTCCTTGAGCTTCCTAATGTAAGAGAAGCCAACACCATTGTTTTATATTGCTCACTCCCCGACGAGGTTTACACGTTGGATGCAATACATCTGTTGAAAGATGCAGGGAAAAAGATATTATTGCCTGCCGTGATTAGCGAAACAGATATGGAACTGCGTGAATACCATAACGACAACGACCTAAAGAAAGGATACTTTAATATTTTGGAACCATGCGGTACACCTTATTATAATTATAGCGCAATAGACACTATTATAGTTCCTGGCATGGGGTTCGACAAAGAAGGAAACAGATT
>CAVKAH010000086.1:0-9172 GCA_963654095.1 Oscillospiraceae bacterium | reverse complement strand
ATTATATACATATCTCAGCCGTAGCCGGGGGGGGTAATTTTACCCTCTCGCTTTTGTGTTAAGACGTTGCAAATATATAGACTTTTCTTTTTCTGTGCAATCTTTTCTTACAAAAAATGTAATTTTTCATGTAAAACAACATGAATGACCTATTTTAAAAACATAAATATCCATAAATTAATCACGAATTATCATAAATTTTCTTGGTTAATTATGCCTCGAAAAAGAAATTAATTTATGAAAAATTCGTGATTAATTTATGGACATTTATGTTAAAGAAGGATTATTTGATGATTTTCCAGGAGTTGCTTCCCTGCTTAACGATGATGATGCCTTTGTAGTTTAGGGTGTTGTCGATGCGCCTGCCGTCGATGGTGTATAACTCGAAAGGGGCATTGACGGTGGTTCCGGTCTTGCTGATAGACGATGCGCTCTTTACACCTTTTATATATAGGTTCTTAATCTCCCATGTTCCAGCAGCCGAGGTGTCGCCTGTATAGTGGAACACAATATGTATTTTCTTGCCAGCGAAAGCGTTGAGAGAGACGTCTCCCGAACTGTTGTATGTCCACACCGTACCCTTAGGCCATGTGATGTCGGTGCTGTTGACGACCGTCGTCTCCTCGCCGCATCGTATCTCCACACTGAACTTGTCGGCAGGGTTAGCCTCGTTCATCTTGTTTGCGGCATGCTCAAAGTTCATATATGCCTCGGAGTAGTCGGTAAGGTCGATTTCTGGAGATACCAAACGGGCATCGCCCTCCTGCATACTGCCGAAATAGCTTGAGCCAACCCACCCATATTTGGTGTTCAACGTCCATATCGTCTTACCCGAAGGACAGGTGGTGGTCTCAGTGGTGAAGTCGCACTCACCGCTTGTGAATACATATTCCTTTATAGACACCTCGTCAGAAGGGTCGTCGGTGCTGTCGCCACCATCAGTACCACTATAGTTTTCGGAACAGATGGTAGTGGCAGGGTCGAAGGCATAGTTGATGCTGTCGCCCCATATATACTCCATTAGGTTGGGGAAGTCGACGAATGGGTTGCGGTTACCCTGAATCTTACTAACGGCATTGTTGCGTGTAATCTCAATCTTACTTGGTTTGTCCGCCTTAGCCCACTGGATGTATAGCTTGTAAGCATCCGCCTTAAGCGTAGGGTAGGTGCCGTTAGAGAGGATGCTCGTTCCTGCCGAAGTCCACGAGAGAGTCTGATAGCACGTTGCCATATACATATATCCACGGGCAAAGTCGCCTTTCCACTCGTCGGCAGGCTCCCAAACGGTAACGCCCCAGTCGCTATCGCCAATCTTCGTAGCCCCATTGTCGAAGGAAGGAGTGCCAGAAACCTTGCCCATAACATAGTTGCTCTTGCTGGAGTTGGTCTTCTCCTCGCACGGCATGAGGTTGTAGAGGTCGCAGTAGGCCTGGTTCTTAGTGCCGCCCCACCAACTCTTAGGGAAGGAGTGCTCGATGTTCATTCCGCTACCCGCCGTTCCTTGCGATGTGCTCTGTACCCAGTTGGTCTCAGGAGAGTATCTGTCGATAAACTTACCATCGCTTGTGCGGTCGGTGAGCCAGAAGCCCCACCACGTTTTTCCGTTGCCCGAGCCGTAGGAGAGTACGTCGGCATCTTTGATGATGTCGTACACCGCACTTTTCAGCTCTGCCCCTTTCTTACCTTTCAGCGAGTTGTAGTAGCCATCAGGTATCTGTGCCATCGATGCTACGAATGTCCCAGCCACCGCAATAAGTGTGGCTAACGATCTAAAATGTTTGTTGCTCATATTGTAATAGTTTTATGTTTATACCTGTAAATGTTGTTAATCCTTCTCCTGCGCCATCTTTCTGTATACAGAAGGCGTCATGCCAGTAAAGCGTTTAAACTGTATGATGAAGTTGTTAACCGACACATATCCCACCGACTCCGCCACTGCCTGAATGGTGTAAGCGGCATATTGCGAGTCGTTAAGTCGTCGGCAAGCCTCCTTAATCCTATTGTCGTTGAGCAGAGTCTTGAAGCCCCCTTGCTCTATAGCGTTGATGGCAGAAGACACATACTTAGTGTTAGACCCCACGAGGAGGGCAAGGTTCTGTAGGGAGAAATCCTTATCGCAGATAATAGCAGTGTCGTTCATAAGCTCGGAGATACGACTCGTCAGTTCGTCGTTCTTCTCCTGAACGTTAGCAGGACGTGCCATCTCACCCTTCAACCGCAGGTTCTCGTCTTGCTCCTTGATAAGTTGTCGGTTCTTAAGCATGAGCATCTTGTACGTCTTGCGCAACTTATGGTTGTAAAAGAGGAAGATGGCAAGCACGATGAGGAATACCACAATGCCAACGATAAGGATGTTGATGCGCTGCTCGAGGTCGTAGATCTGTTTCGTGGTCCTGCCGTCTTCGTAGTTGATGAGTTTGTTGCGAGCAGCATAAAACTCCGTGTTGTTAAGCGAAGAGTCCGACAGCCTCTGATGCAGATCTCTGAAGAAATGCGCACTGTCCGCCATACCTATTATATTATATAAGGTGTCGAGAGCAATATATGCATCGTCGAGCTGGTCGAAGGCTTTATCCCTTTCGGCAAGGCGCATTGCCGTTCTGTGGTGGTCGATAGCCCTGCGATGGTCGCCCATCTCGGAGAGAGTGCGTCCTATCTCACTTTGCGGATAAGCCCCCATGCCAATCTTCATGCCGTATTTCTCTGTCATGGCAAAGGCTTCCTCCTGCAGAGCGATGGCTTTAGGGTAGTTTTTGTTGAGAGCCTCTATAAGACCAGTGCAGAACAGCTTATAGTATCTTGCTATGTTTTTGTCGGAGAGAGGGAGCTTGTTCATCGCTTCGAGAGCCTTCAGAGCCTCCTCCTTCTTGTTCATTCGAGCATAGCAGAGCACCTGGTATATGGCAGCAAGACTCTTAGTGCTCTCCTTGCCTTTGATGGTGGGATGAGATATTATCTTGTCGTAATAGTGGGCTGCCCGCTCGTAATCTTTAAATATAACGTATATGTTGCCTATGCAGTAGTAGCACGAAACACGGCATGGCGTGTTGCCTGTAGCATCCGTCATCTCCAATGCCATGGTGTATGCTTCGAGAGCTTGTGCATATTCGCCGTTCAGATAAAAGGAGTTTCCGCATAGTTCAAGAGATGCACAGATATATGAGTTCTGATGCCCATTCTGGTAAAGGTCCAATAGTCTGCTGTATGACGTTGTGGGGTCGATGGGTTTGCCGTATGTATAAGTCATATAGCTCGTCTTACTCTTTGCAGGTACAAAGTCGTCTCTTTGTCCAGAGTAAGAAGTACAGAATAATATTGCCGATATTATAATGACAATGATGGCAAAGCCGATGTATCCTCTCTTTATGATATGCTTAATGTCAGACATAAATGTCGGTTGTTTGTATAAACAAATTGCGATAGTATTTTAGAAAATGCGTGTAAAGTTACATAAAAATATAATGCAAAGATATAAATGACATATTAAATATGTGTGTATGATATGCAGGAAAATTAGCAAAAAAGCTCACAATTTCATGAAAATGGGACTTTTTGTAATAAAAATATGCCTATGTGGCGCAGGTTTTTATATACTTTTGCACCAAGACAAACAAAATGATAATTACTAAAACATAGATGCTTATGAGAAAAACTATCTTATCTATCATCGTTTCGGTATTGTTGCCAACGGCTGCAGTGGCACAGCCGAAGTTGTGCGGAAACGTTGTTGATGCCTCAGGGTGGACAGGTAACATATACACCGACCCATACGGCGTTTACTCATTCGATGCCAGCGATGCCAGTCTGAGTATGACAACGGTGGCAAAGTCGCGCTCTCTTAATGGCAATGGTGGCGGTGTGGCAGATGCAGATAACGTGTATCTGTATTGCGGAATGGAACTTATGGAAGACTATGCCTATGCCACGATATACAAATATTCGCAGACAGACATCTATTCTGCTAGTAGATGCGGTAGCTTAGGTAGCCTGTTACAGGTGCCTACAGCATTGACATGGGATGCATCTACAAACAACTATTACGGTTGCTTCTATAACAGTTACAACACGGGATATGAGTTTGGAACGGCTTATCTTGCCACTGGCAGACCCTCACGCAATAAACTTGGCGTATTGAAAGAGCGTCTTGTGGCGATGGCAGACAATGACAATGGAACGTTGTATGGTATTGGTTTAAGCGGGAAACTGTATGACATAAGTCCAGAGGATGGTACGCTTACGGAGATTGGAAGTACGGGAGTAACGCCAACAGATATGATACAGAGTGCCTGCTATGTGGATGGTACGATATATTGGGCAGCACAGCTCGGCAAACGAAAGAGTGCACTGTATAAGGTAGATCCATCGACGGGAGAAGCAACAAAGGTGGGAGATTTCCCTAATGGAGAGCAGTTCTCTGTGTTGTATCCCTATAAGGCAGCAGCAGAAGATGGTGCTCCAGCGAAGATAGAAGAACTGACACCAAACTTCGAAGGGGCAAGTCTGACGGGAAGCGTATCGTTCACTCTGCCAACAAAGACCTTTGCTGGAGAAGACCTGACAGGAGAGTTGACATGGACAATAGAGAAGGATGGCACCGCTCTCGCTACGGGAAAGGCAGCAGCAGGAACAGCAGTAACGGCTACGGACATCACCTTAGAGAACGACTATAACACCCTCGAGGTGTATACAGAAAACGAGGTAGGAAAGAGTCCTGTATATAAATATGCATTCTTCGTAGGTCCTGACACACCAGCTTCAATAGAGTGGGGTAGTGCTACATTGACAGTGGATGATGATAACAAAGCCACGGTAACATGGAAAGCTGTAACTTCGGGAATGAACGGCGGATATATCGTTCCAGAGGAGGTAACATATAATGTGGTGCGTATGCCAGGAGAGGTGGCAGTAGCTACAAATATCAAGGAGACAACATTCTCGGAGCAACTGCCCAAAGCCAATGGTATAGTGTCTTACTACTATTCTATCACTCCAGTATTCATGGAACATGAGGGATATAGTTCGGAGACAAACAAGGTGAATGTGGGTTCTGGATATGAAGTGCCTTATACAGAGGAGTTCAACGAGGATGCACTTGACCAATGGACAGTGCTCGACTTAAACGACGATTACTGTACATGGTGGCAGAACAGCGGTAGTGTATATTCACAGGCAGGATACGACGGAAATAGCGACGACTGGCTCATCTCGCCATCAATACACCTTGTTCCAGGAAATTATTATAAGGTGTCGTTCAAGTATTGGGGTGGTCTGCCTGGCTATGATGAATATGCTGGAAATGCCTTTGAGGTAGGTTTCGGTAAGGGGACAGACCCAACGGCACTGGAGATTATCGGTTCGAAGAGTAATATTACTTTAGATGAAGAAGATGCAAAGGTGTTCTCTGCCGTTGTTAAGGTAGACGAGGATGGACAATATAACTTCGGTATTCACGACGTGAGTCCTTCGGATGCTTATCTCTTGTATGTGGATGACTTCACGGTAGAGGAAGGTGGAACAATGCAAGTGCCAGCACCGATAAGTGATTTTGCTGCCGTTGCCAACAACGATGGAGAGCTGAAGGTAGAGCTATCCTTTACTGCTCCTTCTACTACGGCAGAGGGTAAGCCACTGACAGATCTAGAGAAGATAGAGATAGTTCGTGATGAAAAGGATGTAGTAAAGACATTTGAGAGCCCTGAAGCTGGTAAGAAATACACCTTTACAGATACCGAAGAAACAGGTCTGACGGATGGTTCGCACCACTATGCTATACACTCAACGAATGGAAAGGGACAGAGTCTTGATGCTGAGGCTGACGTAAAAGTGGGTATCGCTATACCAGGAGCTACTGCAGACCTTACGGCAGAGGAGAAAGAAGATGGTATTCATCTCTCTTGGATAGCTCCGACAAAGGATGCTAATGGTTCGGAGATAAATCCAGAGAACCTTACTTATACTATCACCGTAGTGAAATACTACACTCAAGAGTATATTGTTGTAGCAGAAGATGTGAAGGGAACGACCTTTGTAGATAACAAGACGTTCGTAGATCTGGATGACCAGTTGCAGGCTTATTACCTCGTTCAGGCAAAGAACCGTGCTGGTGAAGGTGCTGCGGCACAGTCAAATCAGTTTATTGTCGGTACTCCATATACGTTGCCAATGACGGAGGGCTTCTCTCCAGAGTATTCTCGAAACAGTAAATACCTATGGTGGATAGACCTCACACAGGATATTAACACTATGGCATTCTTTAGATTTGGAACAGGAATGAGTTCTGATGGCGACGACGGATGTACTGCTTTCGAAGGAGCAGAAGGGTCTTATTGTAACCTACGTTCAGGAAAGATAAACTTCAGTGGTGCGACAAAGCCAACGATAAGTTATGACTATTACATGGATTATGATGGAGAAGCGAAGTTGGCTATTGAGTATTCTGCCGATTTGAAGACATGGACAGAGCTTGATTGTCTTGACTTGAGTACTGTAGAAGTGGGAGATGGCGGATGGATGAGCCACTCGTTGGATGCCTCTCCATGTACAGCTTATCCTTATGTATATATCCGTTTGCATGGTGAATGTACGGATGGATACACTCCTCTCGTTGTGGATAACATCGTGATAAAGGATACTTCAGAGAGCTCAATCAGTAGCATTGCTCTTTCTGAGAATAGTCCTTCCGACATCTACTCCGTATCTGGACAGCTGGTTCGTCGTAATGCAACGACAACGAAGGGTCTTGCAGCAGGAATGTATATAGTAAACGGCAAGAAGGTCTTTGTGGGTAAGTAGTCGGAAAAGTCATATATATTAAGATAAAAAGTGCCAAGGTAATGAGTAGAACCTTGGCACTTTTTGTCGTTTATATAATAAAATTTTTTCAAAAAAATCTGTCATTCTGTCATTAATTTTAGTAAGGTGTTGTATATCAAAAGGATATACCACGTTGACAGAAGTGTTTGTTTAAAGATATCTGTCATTATCTGTCAGTCGGGATAATACCTGATTTTTCTATATAAACATCTAATACACAATATTTTAACTACAAACTTCCCTCCTGTTACCTATATCTTTTTGATGCGTTATCCTATACTATTTTACCTGAAAAGATAGGGCTTATATGCCACAAAATACGACAAAATTCGTCTCTCCCCCTTATGACAGATAAGTGACAGATAGATGACAGATATTGTATACACTTAACAATATAATCTCCTTATATACAAACACTTATATTATCTGCTGACAGAATGATAGATAAAACAAAAAAATAATATAAGCAATCAACTAAGTTTTGCATATTTAGAATTATTCCACGCATTATTAAATTCTATTTTAACGAATATACTTTTGTGTCTTAAGAGAAGTCCAAAGAACAGAAAAAACGAAGTAAACATTCTTTATTCTCGCTTGTTTTATGTAATTTTGTGTTCAAGTTTAATTAATATACGGTAGTATGGAGCATCTTAAAAAATACAAACGAGATTATTAACGGCTTCAAAAATCAATAAACATAGAACTATGGCAGATAGTGTTGACAAAGAAAGAGCAATACGTGTTATTGTAAGTAATGCGGTAAAATCGTATGCAAATGGTTTCTCAATGCGTCATCTTGCAGAAGTAGACAAAGAGGATGGCGTTATAAACATGAAGATTCATAATGTCTTCATAGCAGCATTAGGTTCTGAAATACAATATTATTCAGCTCTCGCTCGTTCATTAGATAGTTCTTTAGGCAATATGTTAGAGAGTATGGCTATAAGTATTGCGGAATTAAACTATACCGTAAGTCAGCAAGTAGAAGGTACTTTATACAAAGAACAGACTGATTATATAGCTGAATTGCTTGAACAATACAAAAGAGATACAAATCGAAGAAAGCCACAATTGGAAGATTATCAGGGTATATCGCAAAAGAAAGGAACAGCAGAAAACAAACGGCATGAAAGTGATTACTACCTAATAGACGAAGAGACAGGTATGCACTACCTTATAGAACTTAAAATTGGTGGCGACCTCGATAACAAAAAGGCACGTTCAGAAAAAGAAGCTCTGTTAGAGCAGTATTGTATATTGACTAATAGACTAGGCGAAGATCACGTGAAGGTTCTTTTCGCAACAGCCTATAATAGATATGGAGAAGGAAAGCCATGGAAACAAGGTCGAGTTCGCCAGTTCTTTTGCGATGAAGAATTATGTATAAGTAGCGATTTTTGGAACTTAGTATGCAAGTCAGAGAATGGTTACGAAATTGTGATTGATGAATACAAGAAGAATGTTCATTTCATCAATGAAGCTCTAGACGAAATCAAAGAAGCATATTTGCCTAATGGAGAATAAAGCATAATTTTGAAGCAGCAAAGAATAGAATAGATATGGCATTAAATAAATGTAATAAATATCAGAGAGAATACACCTCGCCGGAAGAAAGTAATGGCATACTACATGAACCATCTATTGGTATGCAGACATCACTTTTTTCACTTGACAACTTTTTTAGTGTCCATATATCTGGGGAAAAGTCTGTTTATATAGAAAGAGAGACGCACCTCTCGCCTATAATAAAATGGGCAGGAGGAAAGGAAAAAGAAATGAAATACATCATCCCTAACCTTCCTTCGTTTGAAAGATATTTTGAACCTTTTGTAGGAGGTGGTTCCGTATTCATGGGAATTAATGCACAAGAGTATTATATAAACGATTTCTCTGAAGAGTTGGTGCAGCTTTACCGATACATAGCTAATACGGATAAGAACTTTTTCAAATATGCAGAGGCTATGGATACATCATGGGGAAAGGCAGAAGAGTTCTTTAATAAAAACAAGGAACTGGTAGATGTCTATATCGGATACCGAAACGGACAACTTGACAAAGATAGTCTAAAAAAATACATAACAAGTTTTTGTTCTGCCAATAAGGATGATATTGAAGATATTCTGAATGGTGATTTTCGTAATGCCAAATCTGTTTTGAATAAGGAACTGGAAAAGAACTTGTTCCGCAAGATGGTGCGCATGCATGAACTGGAAATTCAAAAACACGAGTTACCTATCAGTGATTTAAAAGATAATATACAAACAGCAATCAAGAGTGCGTTGTACATGAATTACCGCAATCTGTACAATGATAAGAGTATAGTTAGGGACAATCCGCAGATGCATTGTGCGTTGTT
>CAVKAH010000085.1:0-9220 GCA_963654095.1 Oscillospiraceae bacterium | reverse complement strand
CATATAACCACTATCTCTTCTGCCTCGTTATCCATAAATATTCTTATCAGTCTGTCGATTAGCAGCTCTCCGTTTATCATGACAAGTGGTTTGGGAGCTTCCACCCCCTCGCTTGCCAACCGTGAGCCTTCTCCAGCTGCAATTATCGCATATTTCATTTTCTTATATTAAAAGCCAATTCTTTACAAAGTTATCACATTTGGTTATAATAAAGAAAAATATTCTCAGTATTTAAGTTTTTTTATTTCAAGTGTATATTGAGGCGATGCCAGAAGTAGAGGCTTCATGAATTTACCTGTATTTCGATTGGGAACAAAGTATACGAAAGAAAAAACAAACACTTATCCTCGAATTTCTACCACTTATCCCCAAAATATCGACATTTGCTCCCAAAATGCTAAAACTCTATTTGGCGTTTACTGCGATTTTTATTATTTTTGCATCATAAAAGTAAACTAAACGGATATAACAAATACCAACAATTTAAGAACGTATAGATAAAGAAATGAACACAATAGGCTCCTCACTTTCTTTTTTATACGATTACAGACAAAAACTAAATAATAACATCCAACTGGAGCCTTTGGAATAAACACCAAAACGATATGAAACGCTGTTATCAATTCTTAGTTTTTCTGGCGATAATATTTAGCCAGTTCACGCTTACTTGTTGTAGCGACGATGAGGATTCTACATTTATCTCTCCCGAGGAGTGCTCATCTATTACCATTTTGTTACAAGACGCCGATGGCATAAACCAGTCTTATAACACAATAGAAATGGGAACTTCAGCCTGTTCTAAGACATATACCATCATTGCAAAAGGGTATATAAATGGAAAAGAGTATAAGCTGAATAACTATAGACTAGAAGCTAAAATCCAAGATGCTACAACGTCAACAAATCCTGATTGGGTAAAAGTAGATTTAACACCTCAAGACTTAATCACCGAAGGTATGAACCCACAATGCACAATCAGCTTAAAAAGCAATAATGAAAAGCCACGCAGTTGTAAGATAGAGCTATATTACTATAGCGAAAAAGCATATTACAGCTTAAAAGCAGCAGAAATAACGATTAGTCAAGATGCAAAGAAGCAAGACTTTACAGTATATCCCGTAGAATTGTATCTCCAGTCAAACAAGCAATTTATATTTGCTGGTTCTGGCAGCAGTTATATTGAAACGACTACATACAACACCCCTTATTGGAGACATATATTCCATTTTATTGATCTTAAAGACGGAAGCGGAAAGGCATATATGTACGATGTGGACAATAACACATACATAAAAGATAACTATATGAATATTTCCGACAAGTCGATATATTGTTATTCTTATATATCTGAAACATATTTTGAGACTCCTTATTTTTATGTTTCAAGCACATGTAAACAGGCTCTTTACGGATACCTGACATTTTCTTCGTGGAACAACAATAAGTCTAACAGCTTTATGCTGCATGCTACAAACCTATGCCGTTGCCAATTAGGAAGCAATACAGACTATTCTATGGCAAACATAAATTTCAGCTACGTGGATGACAATTCTAAGTTGGCAGAATGGACACATAAAGATGCATATACCTTAAACGTATATATGCCTACCAAAACACCAGAAAGAAGTATTAGTAAATGCCAGCACTATAAGGATTCTAGTTCGGGAGGTAGCTCTGGAGGTAATTCGGGAGGTAGCTCTGGTGGAAGTGGAAGTTCTGGAGGAAGCTCTGGAGGAAGTGGAAACACAGGGAGCGGCTCAAAGAATTATACAGTAGAGCGAGTTCCTGTATATAGAGTAATCATAGTAAATGGTTCAAATACAGGAAGTGGATATTATGGTAATCAGTACAAATGGACATACTCTACAAAGATATTCCTAAGCAAGTCAAGAACTGACTGTAGTGGTCCTAACCTCATTGGTGTAGCATCAAGGAATTATGACACTACATGCAAAGGTGTTACACTACCTAAAAAATACACATATAAGGTAACTGATTATTCTGGAGTAGGTACTACAAGCTATTACTATTTCGACTAAAAACACATAACAAGTTATCGCCCTTTCATTCAATGTTTATGAGTGAAGGGGCGTTTTCTATAAGTTACTTCAAAGCATAATAACACTCTGGATATCTGACACTTAATCTGAACGATTTTTAAATATAGAGATATGCGATGTTACCTATATACTTATGACTCGTAAAGTATATCCTTATCACGCATAAACACTACCTTTTTGCATCATAAAGATAGTACAAAAGAGATACATCATCGTTATATATAATAAAGTACGCACATAAGCGGTACTTAATATTCACCTAAAAACAATAAAATAAATCTAAATATGGAAAATAAGAAAAGCAGTTTGAAGAGCACCATTGCCGTGTCTCTTACTAACTATCTCGATGCCGGGGCTATCGTTGCAGGTGCCAGCGGATTGTCTTTGTGGCAGAGTTACCTCGGGTTAACAGAGGCTCACCTCGGTTTTTTGAATGCTATTAGTGCCAACTGCCTTGGTGCTGCCATCGGAGCAATCATAGGCGGCTTCCTTGCAGACAAATATGGCAGAAAAGCTATCTATACTTACAATATGCTTATATACATGGTTGGCGTGCTGCTCGTGGTATTCACCACAAATTTCCCAATGCTCCTCGCAGGATTTCTCGTTACGGGAATAAGCGTCGGCGTGGGAGTGCCAGCATCATGGACATATATATCGGAAAGTTCTGAAATAGGAAACCGAGGCAGAAACATCGGCATATCGCAGATGGCATGGGGCATCGGACCGCTCATCATCCTATTGTTAGGCTGGTTTTTAGCACCGCCAACGAACAATGCAGAGGCAGGATTTATCTTTCCATTTGTTAGTCAGGCTGCCACACAGATTATAGGTATCGATGCGCCACAGGCAGCAATAAATGTGTTCAGCTCACGTATCGTGTTCGCATCGCTATTTGTCGTGGCTCTCATTGCATGGCTTTTGCAGCGTCAACTTGACGAATCGGCTGAATGGAAAGCAGCCAAGGCTGAGGAGCAGACGGCAGTTTCTTCCGCTAAAGGTAAGAGCGTATTCTCCTCTTTCGGTACATTGTTCTCAAACAAAGTTAATGTGCGCACAATGATATTCCTTGCAGGAATGTATCTTACATGGAACCTTGTAAGTTCCGTAATGGGCTTTTTCCAGCAGCATATCTATGAGACAGCAGGCGGATTGTCTAACGGCGAGGCTAACATGCTATCTGCTGGACAATGGATTATCATAATCGGAATGACATTCGTATTCTCTATGCTTGTCGACAAAGTTAACCAGCGAATACTGTATATCGTAGGTGTAGGAGCTGCCGTCTTGGCATGGGTAATGATTGTAACTATAGGTATCGGAAGCATGAGCGGTCTACTTTTCTTTACTCTTCTATGGGGTATTCAGGGCGGAATCTCCGTACAAGGCTTCTATGCGCTATGGGCTTCGGAACTGTTTCCCGCAAAATACCGTGCTGCAGCACAGGGCATCATGTTCTTTATGGTTCGTGGTTTGTCTGCTGCATGGGGACTAGTGTTTGTCAATATCTATGGCGAGCAAGGCGAGGGATTCACACTTGCAGCCTACTTAATGATGGGATTACTCATCATTTCACTACTTATCGGAGCAATCTGGACACCACAAACACGTGGAAAATCACTGGAACAGATTACTGAAGAGAGATACGGAAAGGATTTTTAAATCAGTTTGGATACAATGAAAAATAAGGCAACATGGATATGGTATCCCGGGGATTTTGAAATTTGGCTCGGTAATAAATTCAACAACAGACGTACTGAGCGAGGGGCTATGTTTCCTCCTTTCTGGAAACAAGATAGCCACTACCCTACCGTAGAGTTCTCCACTAAGGTGCATCTCAATAAGGCTGAGACTATAACAATTGCTACGGAGGGAGACTTCAACCTTATGCTTGACGGCAAGCTACAGTTTGGCATGCCGGGGCGGTTCTCTATACCTGCGGGGGAGCATAGCATAAACATAAAGATACACAATCAGGCTACACCGCCTGCACTATACGTAAGAGGAAGAACGATAAAGTCGGACTCTACATGGCTCGCCACATACGAAGACAAGATATGGATTGATGAGAACGGCGTGGCTCATGGCTCTGGTATATACGTGCCAGCTGCGTCCTGGAACTTTGATACCATAGACACGCCGCCATCAGAATTCCAACTTAAGCGCATAGAGATGCCACCTGTTGACGAGGAAAAAATCGGTAGAAACGGATGGCTTTTCGATTTCGGACTCGAGACTTTCGGGTATATCCGACTGAAAGAGGTGGTGGGTAGAGGCACCATAAGCATATATTATGGAGAGAGTCGAGAGGAGGCTTTAGACAAAGAACATTGCGAGACTCTCGATCGTTTCGACCTGAACTACAACGAAAAAGTGGAGGTTATACTCGACGGAAGTAAAGCTTTCCGCTATGTTTATATAGAGACAAAAGGTAACCTATGCTATCAAGAGGTTACGATGGACTACGAATTTGCCGACTTCGCACATAAGAGTTCAGGATATTTCAAATGCAGCGACACGCTCCTGAACAAGATATGGGAGGTGGCGGCATATACCATGGACCTGACAACCAGAGAGTTCTTTATGGACGGTATTAAGCGCGACAGGTGGACATGGTCGGGAGACGCCATACAATCTTACCTCATGAACTATTATCTGAGGTTTGATTCCGATTGCGTACGTCGCACTATACGACAGCTCAGAGGTAAAGATCCAGTTACCGCACACGTAAACACCATCATGGACTATACGTTCTATTGGTTTAAATCTATCCTCGACTTCTATCAATACACTGGTGATATCGCCTTTGTAAGAGAGATTTATCCACGTATGCAGACTATGATGCAATATGTGCTCGGTAGACTTAACGACGACGGAATGGCAGAAGGAAAAGACGACGACTGGATATTTGTTGACTGGGTAGACTTCCCTATGCACAAGCGAGGTATCCTTTGCTTTGAACAAATCTTGCTATGCAAGGCTCTACAGACGATGCAGACGTGCGCTGAAATTCTTAGAGACAACCCTTTGAACAATGCTCCACAGGGCAGTATCACTACAGAGGAATATTCTGCCGATGCAGAAAAGTTCAAGGTTCTCGCCTCATCACTACATTCCAAGCTGAAGCCGACATTCTGGAACGAAGAGAAAAAAGCTTTCATGCACGCCATTGAGGACGGCACAATGAATGAACAAATAACGCCTTTCCCTAATATGTTTGCCATTATATATAATATGGTGAACAACGAAGACAAGCTGACGCTCATGAACTCCGTGATGCACAACGCCAACATCGAGCCTATAACCACCCCATATATGCGTTTTTATGAGTTGGAAGCACTTTGCCAGATGGGCGAACAAGAAAAAGTATTGCCAGAGATTATGAACTACTGGGGAGGAATGATTGCTGAGGGTGCTACAAGCTTTTGGGAGAAATACAACCCTACAGACGAGGGTACACAACATCTTGCTATGTATGGCAGACCGTATGGAAAAAGTCTGTGTCACGCATGGGGAGCAAGTCCTATATATCTGCTTGGAAAATATTTTCTCGGCGTAAAACCTACAAAACCTGGTTATGAGGAATATGAAGTTAAGCCTGTTTTAGGTGGACTAAAATGGATGCAAGGTCGTGTGCCTACACCTTTCGGAGAGATAACGATAAAGATGACTACAAATACCGTTACGGTAAAGAGCAACGGAGGAAGAGGTACGCTCATCATCGGCAACACCACCTACGAGATTAAAGCAAACGAAGAATTAAAAATAGAATACTAATATAACGTCATGACAATAAGACAAACTATTTTTGCCTTAACTGCCGCAGCTGCCATAGTATCGTGCGGCAATAAAGAAACGGTTGTTAGCACTACACAGCAGCTTCCGCAAACCAATTATGCCACATCGCTAATTGCTAAGGATATAGCCTCTATGCCTAAGGGATACAAGATTAACATCGGCATAGCTAACGATACTATCGGTAAACAAGCCGAAGGTTTCTCACTTCTGCGTAAAGGAAAGAATATCAACATCATTGGAAATGATGCTGCAGGAGCTATCTACGGAACGAACAGACTATTGGAATATTTCAAGCAGAACAACTCTCTCGAGATTCCATATACCATAATCGATGCACCAGAGATGAAACTTCGTGGTGCTTGCGTGGGACTGCAAAAGACGGTTTACCTACCTGGGCATAAAGTTTACGAATATCCTTATACTCCCGAGAACTTCCCTTGGTTCTACGACAAAGAGCTTTGGATAAAATATCTCGATATGTTGGCTGCCGACAACATGAATGCTGTATTCCTTTGGAATGGACATCCCTTTGCTTCACTCGTAAAGTTAAAAGACTATCCCTTTGCACCTGAAGTGGACGATGCCACGATGAAGAAGAACCAAGAGATGTTCTCATTCTTGACAACCGAAGCACAGAAAAGAGGCATACGTATAATACAGATGTTCTATAACATCATCGTGTCGAAGCCTTTTGCCGACCATTATGGCATAAAAACACAAGATAGAAACCGACCAATCACACCACTTATCGCTGACTACACACGTAAGAGCATTGCCGCATTTATAGAGAACTACCCAAACGTAGGCTTCCTCGTATGTCTTGGAGAGGCTATGTCGGGCATCGAAAACGATATTAAATGGATGAACGAGACTATCATCCCTGGCATCAAAGACGGACTTAAAGCATCGGGACGTACCGATGAGCCACCTATCATATTGCGCTCTCACGACACCGATGGTCCACGTGTGCTGCATGAGGCTCTGCCTTATTACAAGAACATATATACGATGAGCAAATATACGGGGGAATCGCTCACTACTTACCAACCACAAGGGCCTTGGGCAGAAACGCATCGACAACTTGCCGCTGCTGCTCCCGTACATATAAGTAACGTACATATCCTTGCCAACCTCGAGCCTTGGCGATGGAGTTCGCCAGCTTTTATAGAGAAGACAGTACAGGCTATGCACAACGTGCATCATGCCAACGGACTGCATTTATATCCGCAAGCTAACTATTGGGACTGGCCTTACACTGCCGATAAACTACCAAACGGAGAAAGAGAACTGCAGATTGACCGCGACTGGATGTGGTATCAGGCATGGGGACGCTACTCATGGAACTGTCATCGCGGTGAGGACAAGTCGTTCTGGAAGAAGACTCTTGCCGACTATTACGGCACTGACACCATAACAGCTTCACGCATTATTGATGCATACGACGACAGTGGAGAGATTGCACCTAAGCTATTGCGCCGCTTTGGCATTACTGAAGGCAACCGTCAATGTCTGTTGCTCGGAATGAAAATCAGTCAGTTAGTTAATCCATACAAATATACTATCTATCCGGGATTCTATGAGAGTTGCGGTCCAACTGGCGAGAAGTTGATTGAATATGTAGAGAAAGAGTGGAAACACGAAAAGCATATCGGTGAGCTACCTATCGACATTGTTAACCAATGCGTTGTACATGGTGATAAAGCAGTGGCAGACATAGATGGATTAACGAGTAACATCACCAAGAACAAGGAGGAGTTTGCAAGACTTGTGAATGACATGAGATGCTATCGCGACTTTGCCTATTCTTTCAAATACAAGGTGTTGGCTGCCGAGCAGGTACTTAATTATAAATGGTCGAAAGATGTGGAATACCTGAAGAAAGCTGTACCATTGCTCGAAAAGAGTAATGAACATTATCAGGAACTTATAGAAAAGACAAAGGACACATACTATAACGCTAATAGTATGCTTACGTCTCAGCGTCGTATACCTGTAGGTGGCGACGATGGCAAATATAGCACATGGAAGGAGATGATGCCAGTTTATGAGGAAGAATATAACAATCTGAAGAAGAATATCACAAGTCTTACATCTACTGACAAACCGGATTCGAAGAACGAGAAAATAGCTACTGCCACAGATGCCCTTATATATAAAGGTAATGAGAAGAAGGGATATGTAAAGCTAATTTCCTCTTATAAGACGGTAACACTACAGAAAGGTGCAAAGCTATTTGAAGACAGAGACGAAGCAGTAGACACTTTAGCAACAGAACTACAAGGACTAAAGGCTCTTGTACTTAATCGCGATACGGCACGCATTAATGGTATAAGCGTGGAGTTCGAATGTTCTAAACCTGTCAAGTTACTCGTTGGCTTCTTCGTTGACGATCAAAAGAAGTTTGCCCGTCCACCAAAGCTTGAGATTGACGCTACTGGAAACGAATACGGACAGGCTGAGCCTATAATAAGCAATGGTCTTATTCTTACGAATATGCCTATTGCAAATATCCATGCTTACAATTTCCAGACAGGACATCATGTAATAAACCTCCCTAAAGGTATCATCATGGTGGCAGGATTTACTGGCAGCGAGATAAAGATTCGTGATGCAAAGCTTAACGGCGCAGGAACTGAAGTGGATTGGCTATTTATGTAAACATATATCATTACACTCTGTAAATGAGGTAAATGAACTTGAAACATGAAAAAGATATATTTTATTTTATCTGTCTTTGCACTATTCGCCTTAACTGCTACGGCGCAGCATAAGACAAGAAAGCGTACTGAAGTAAAGACATCTGTCGTTACACAGGCTGAGATGCAGAAGATTTATGAGGCTGCACGCACACCATATAAATATGGTATGGTAGTAGCTCCTCAAGACAACTATCATAAAATAGACTGTCCTACCGTGTTCAGTAAAGACGGCAAATGGTTTATGACATACGTTTGCTATAATGGAAAAAGCGGTACCGATGGACGAGGATATGAAACATGGCTTGCAGAAAGCGATGACCTCCTGCATTGGACATCCCTTGGGAGAGTACTTGAATATGGTACAGACAACGATTGGGACAAGAACCAACGTGGTGGTTTCCCTGCTCTTGTAGACTATACATGGGGCGGAAGTTATGAGATAGAGAAATATAAGAACCGTTACTGGATGACGTATATCGGTGGTGAGGGCACTGGTTATGAGGCTGTGAACGCTCCGTTAAGCATCGGTTTGGCATCTACGAAAGAGGATATCACGAAAGCACATCCATGGGAAACTCTCAACAAGCCTATTCTTTCTTACAATGACAAGAACGCTCAATGGTGGGAGTATATGACTCAATACAAGAGTACTATATACCGTGT
>CAVKAH010000084.1:0-9318 GCA_963654095.1 Oscillospiraceae bacterium | reverse complement strand
GACATGACCAATGTTGTTGAAGCAGAGATACAAGCACTCATAGGCAATGATTATGGCTATTTCGTGTTGTGCATCTTTGCCCCTTTTGTAGAAGAAGCCGTATTCCGTGGAGCCATATTGCGCTCACTTCTTCCAAGGATGAATAGTCGTTGGGCAGCGATAGCCATATCGGCAGCACTCTTCTCGCTAGTACACATGAATCCTGCACAGATGCCTTTTGCTTTCCTTGCAGGGTTGTTGCTTGGTTGGATGTATAGTCGCACAGGGAGTATATTGCCAGGTGTGGCATATCATTGGATAAACAACACCATCGTTTTTGTTATGGCACGTGTGTTGCCACCACAGCTTGTAAACGGTGGACTGACCGACCTCTTTGGTGGTGATCATAAGAAGGTTGCCCTTGCTGTGATATTCTCGTTGTTTATCCTTATACCTTCCGTTTATCAGATAGCAATACGTACAAAGCGGTAAAGGCAGACATAAAATATTTTACCTAAACACTTAATGCTTTGTACAAATTGCATTAACTTTGCATATAGTTATTATGTCAATGTCGGATATAATAACTATATGTATAAAGAACTAATGGGAAAAGATATATGAGAACAGGAATATTCGTCGGAAGTTTCGACCCTTATACCATCGGACACGCTTCAATAGTGAAGCGCGCCTTACCTCTCTTTGATAAGATAGTGATAGGTGTGGGCTTCAATGAACGAAAGAAATATATGCATACCACCGAGATGCGTGTGGCTACGATTAAGAAAATATATCAGTCAGAGCCTAAGATAGAGGTGAAACAGTATAATGACCTCACCGTTGACTTTGCCAAGCGAGAGGATGCATGCTATATAATAAAAGGTGTGAGAAGCGTGAAAGACTTTGAATATGAGCGTGAACAGGCTGATATAAACCGTCAGTTGACGGGCATTGAGACTGTTCTTTTCTTTGCTGAGGCTGGCATGGAGAGCATTAGTTCAAGCGTTGTCAGAGAACTATCGCATTTCGGAAAAGACGTGAAGAGGTTTCTTCCGATGTAGCAGCACCGACTTAATAGATTACATGAACTTCTAAATACTTATTATGATTACATATAATTCAGAGGGCATAGCAATGCCGAAAATAAAGAAGCGCAACATTACGGCATGGATAAAGGCTGTGGCTGCATCATACGGACGTAAGGTGGGCGATGTGGGCTATATGTTTGTCGACGACGAGAAGATACTTGAGGTTAACCGCGAGTATCTTGGGCATGACTATTACACCGATGTTATTACCTTTGATTATGACGAGGACGACATCGTAAGTGGCGACATTGTGATATCCTTAGATACCGTGCGCTCCAATGCAGAGCTTTTCGGAAAGACGTATGATGATGAGTTGCACCGTGTTATTATCCACGGCATCCTACACCTCTGCGGCATTAACGACAAAGGACCTGGTGAGCGCGAAATAATGGAGGCTGCCGAGAACAAAGCCCTTGCTATGCTAAAGAAATAGCCATGTATAACTTTTTGGCATATAATCCAACTTCTTAAATAAACAACATTAGCTTATGGACATGTTTATTTAACGAAGAAAATTGTGTGTTTGAACTTTTTGTGCATCACACCCCCGTATCTTTGCACCAGAAACAATAAACAGAGAATAATTAAAGAAAGGGCAAAGATATGGAAAAGAACATTATTTTAACGGCTAACACATCTGTAGAGAACAAACAATTTGAGCTGACAGAACTGGTAAAAGGCATTAAAGAGTGGTTTTCAACACCAGTTAGACTGCTTGCCACCTACTATTCTTCGGTATTGGGAAGGAAGGTTACAATGCGCCAGTCGTGGCTTTTGATAGTGGCTCAGGTGGCTTTCTTTGCTGGCATCTTCCCTGCAGACATAAACATCGCCTTGCGTTTGATGTTCGTTGCATGGTTCATAACGGCAATAATGCGCTGCAAAAAGGCATTATAACATATTCCCTCAAAACAGGGCTTATATGACAAAAACATAAAAAGTAGCATATCGGATATGGCTTATTATCCAGATATGCTACTTTTTTATGATTGATAGCAACGCTTCAGTTATCTCTTTTTATTTCTCCACACCTAATTCTTTCAGTAGTCGGTCGGCATGTCCCCACTTGTCCATTAGATATAGCACATAGCGGATATCAACACCGATGCAACGAGCAAGTACTCTGTCGAAATGGATGTCGCTTGATAGAGAGTCCCAGTTGCCATCGAAAGCAAGACCAATAAGGTTGCCATTGCCATCGAACATTGGTGAACCAGAGTTTCCACCTGTGATGTCGTTGTTCGTAAGGAAGCAGAGCTGCATCTTTCCAGTGGTCTTGTCGGCATACTTACCAAAGTCTTTAGCCCCCATAAGGTCATGCATTACAGGCTCTGCATAGTAGTCTACCACCTTGTTGCCAGTATTCATCTTCTCCACGATACTCTCTGCTGTGGTGTAATAACCAGCAGGCTTGCCACCCACGTTTAGGTTCTTTACCTGACCGTAGCTTAGGCGCATGGTGAAGTTAGCATCGCTATAATGAGGCATATCCATCTCCATACGTATCTTTGCATCACAGAGATAGCGTTCCTGTTCCTCTATCTGAGAGCCTACGGCATTTATCTGTTCCATCAGCTGATCACGGACATCATTTATGTCCATGGCATATTTCACACCTGGGTCGTTCTTATATCCTTTCTTGTTGAAGAATATCTTTTCGCCACTCTTCATCAATATCGACTTGGTGTAGAGATAATCCACATACTTAGCGTAGTCGCCCCCGAAATCTTTGTCGACAGTGGCATAGAAGGCAGGAAGGTATTTTGCATCAACATGCTCACGGTAATTTTTTATCAGTGCTGCCATGACATCCTTGTCGAGAGCCTCGTCCCATTCGTTGCTGTTGTCATCAAACTGCATATACTGCTTTGCTGGTTTGTCCTTAGGACCCTTAACCTGCATGCCGTTAAGAATCTTTGCAGCACGTGTGTTAAACTCACTTGTGCGGCGGAAAGTCTCTGCCCAGTTGGTGTAGATGTAATATGCTTCGATACGTTTAGCATACAGTTCCTTCATCTTGTCGAAGTCGAGCTTGCCCTTTAGGTATCCTGTGCTGTCTTGATAAGCCTTGATGCGCTGTTCAAACTCCTGTTTCTGGCGGATGATACCGATAGAGTCGATACACTTGTTCATACCGATAGAGTTCTTCCAATAGTTAGAACTTTGTGCATATTTAGAGTCGTATTTGATGCGTACAGCTTCGTCGGCACGCATGTGGCGCAACATAACATCCTGTTTAACTCCACGTACCTGTGCACGAGGTTCATTCTGTGCATCACGACGCTCCTTGATGCCGTACGACGACAGGTAGCGGCTTGTAGAGCCAGGGTAACCTACGGTCATTGCAAAGTCGCCCTCTTTATATCCGTCGAGCGACACTTTAGTCCAATGCTCTGGGTGGTAAGGTACGTTATCCTTTGAGTATGCAGCTGGTCCATTGGTCTTTGGATCGGCATAAATACGGAACACGGAGTAGTCGCAAGTCTGTCTTGGCCACATCCAGTTGTCTGTCTCTCCACCATATTTTCCCATCGATTTTGGTACTGTGAATACGAGTCGCAGGTCGGTAAAATCACGATATGTAGTGGCATAAAACTTATTTCCCTCATAGTAGGGCTTAATTTCCAACCTCAAGGTAGAGTCTTGCGCCTTTACATTCTTAGACATTGCGTTTTCGATAGAGTCGATGAAAGCATCCTGTTTGTCTATCTGAAGGTTGTATAATCCCTTCTCTCGCAAGAAGTCAGTTACGTCTTTCTGTTCAACCATGAAGCTCACGAACATATCTTCGTTTGGCAGTTCCTCCTCAAAAGACTTAGCATAGAAGCCGTTGAGCATATAGTCGTGCTCCACGGTGGAGTGGGAACGTATTGCCTCGAAGCCACAATGGTGGTTGGTAAAGACCAGTCCGTCTGGCGATACTACCACACCTGAGCAGTAGCCAGAGAAGTTCACTACGGATTTCATTATGGCATTTTCGCTACTGTAAAGTCCGTCTTGCGGTAGGTTGAAGCCATACTCTTTCATCTGGTTGTAAACAGCCTCAGGCAGGTTGTAGAGAGTCCACATACCTTCGTCGGCATGGGCATTGCCAGCAGCGAGAGCCAACATCCCAGCCAACAGAATAGATGATTTTTTCTTCATTTCTAATATATATAAACGTTTATAAATTATTTTTCCATCGGCAAATGTACGTCTTTTATTTCATTCATCTTGCCTTTCGTGGGGATAAAATACAATATCAGTACCTATAACCATAGTCTTTACGCTTCGCAAGGTATATCTTTTTTGTTGTAAGGTGTAACTTTTTATGTCGTATAGTATATCCTTACGTGTCGTAAAGACTATGGTAAATGCAATGTTCTATATAGATGGTAAAATCTTGTCTAATACTCCGATATAATAGAACGGTAAGTTGACAAGACGGAATTTATGTCCTGTAGGTGATACAAGGTCATCTATACTGTATTCTCCAGGCCATATTCGTATGGCAATATTAGGGGCATCTGTTTGCGACATAAAGGAATGTATTGAGCGCAAATGTGCATTGGTTCCCGACTTTACTTCTATCGGAATAATCTCAGAGTTGTATTGCCATACAAAGTCAACCTCTGCTGTAGAGCCTTTTTTGTCGCGAATCCAATAATATTGTTCGTTGCGATAATTGCGGTCTAATACCACTCGCAGCTCTTGTGCCACTATTTGCTCTGCTGCATGTCCTTTCCAAACATCTACCAGAGAGGTGCTTTGTAAATACTCAGTCTGTATGTCTACGGAAAAATTCATTATGCCAGAGTCAACCCAAATGAGCTTTGGTTGTCTTGTAAGGCTTGGAATAGCAGGAGCTTTTACGTTAGTTACGGGATAATCCAGATTAAGAAGAAAGGCTTTCTGCATCACTTCCAATGCTTCATGCACTTCTTTACTTGTATAACTACTTCCACCGAAGCGGTTGAATGTTATAGTCTGTCCTGCCTCTGCCCAACCATGAGTGAGCAGATGGCGTATCACTCTGACTTGATTTTCGTTCTTTGCGTATTTCTCTACATCTTCATTATATCCGTCAAGTAATGAGCGATATATCGGTGATAAGTGAGAAAAGTCTGCATATTGTGCATAATCAGCAAGTGCCTCAGGCATACCTCCTATCAAGGCATAGCGGTTGAAATGCGAAAGAATACACTCATGGAACACTGGTGATACGCTGATGTTGCGTATCATCTCGGCTAATGTCTCCTCACCAATAGCATTTAGATATTCTAAGAAGGAACACGGACGTAATGACAAATATTCTACCCTTCCTACAGGAAAAGATACGCGTTGTTTGATAAGAGTTTGCAGTCTTGAGCCTGCGGCAATTATGTGTAACCAAGGCATTTCTTCATAAAAATAACGGAGCAGACCTACAGCTTTAGGTTCGTTTTGTATCTCATCAATAAAAAGAAGAACACGTTTTGTCTTGTCTGCAAATACTTTCTTTTGCAGACACAAGTATTGAAATATTTCTTTTATGTTATCCGACTTTGAGAAAATAAAAGCATCAGCACTTTGCTCAAGGTTTAGTTTTATATATACGTCAAATTGCTTGCTGAATTCGTCTATCAAAGTAGTCTTTCCTACTTGTCTTGCTCCTCGCAAAACAAGAGGTTTCCTATTGTCTCTTTTACTCCATAGCTGGAGTTCGTGTAGTAATTGTCTGTGTATCATGCTTTTTGGTCTTTATTAACCATGCTGCAAAGATACTATTTTTCCTATTAGATAGGCAAAAAACATCAAAATATTTCCTATTACATAGGCAAAATATTATCATTTTGTTCCTATTTCATAGGCAAACATTAGTTTTCCTGAATGATTTTCTGAGTTTTGCTCCTACTTATGTAATAAGCAAAATGGTAAAAAACAAGAATAAATCTTGCAGTCAAAGTCTATTTTGTATATATTTGCAAATTGATATTATTAAGAGGAATGTATTAAGGCGGGTTCTAAAAATCCATCAAAGAGTATATCCGTCAAAGAAGAATTTAATTAATAAATGGCATATTATGAGAAAACATTTAATTTTAACTTTAGCCTTGACGACGTTAGTTGGTGTTCCTGCTATTGCTCAGGACCACAATAACGAGGATGAAGTAGTTAAGGTTAATGCACGTTTTGCCAATCACAATTATCGTGATGGCGAGGTTATCGTTAAGTTTAAGGAACAGAGTGCAGCGCATATAAACGCTCAGCGCCGAACAAAGTTCAAGTCATCGGGAGTTAGCGGCATCGATGCCGCATTGCGTGAATTAGGTGTAACCGATGTGGAAGAGCTTATGCCGCTCTCTGGCAGTCAGCAGTTGAAACGACAGGCAAAGGCTTTCAATGGTCAAACTGTTGTTGCAACGCCAATGAACCGCCTCTATCTGATGCACTACGACAAGACGAAAGTGCGTAATGTAGAGGAGGCAGTGACTAAACTCTCAAAACTTCAGGATGTGGAGTATGCTGAGCCAAACCTACTCGTTTATACCCTTGGCACTACTGTCGCTCAGCCTAATCATAGTATGGCGTTGAAAGAGGCGCAAAACGAAGCGGGGGGGGTAAATAAAGACACCTCTTACGATGACCCTTTATATAGTGAACAGTGGGGACTGCGCAGCATAAATATGCCGACTCTTTGGAAAGAGTCTTTGATAACACAAAAACGACCTGTAATAGCAATTCTTGATACTGGTGTGGACATTGACCACCCCGACCTGAAAGACAATATCTGGACTAACACCAAGGAAGCTGATGGTGTCGACAATTATGACGACGACGGCAACGGCTTCACCGACGACATTCACGGATGGGACTTCGTGAACGAGACAGGGCGCATCGGCGACTGGAACGGACACGGAACTCACTGCGCAGGCATCGCAGCTGCCGTGGGCGGCAACGGCATCGGCGTTGTTGGAGCTAATCCGGACGCACTTATCATGCCTGTTACCGTGATGCAGAGCGATGGTACGGGCGACGTGGCTACTATTATTAAAGGTATTGACTACGCCGTGGCAAATGGAGCCGATGTCATCAGCATGAGTTTCGGTAGTTACGGTGAGTCGAAAGCTGAGGAACAAACATTGGGTAGGGCTTATCAAAAGGCTGTGCTCGTGGCTGCAGCGGGTAATGATGGATATTGTCTGAACCATGCGCATCTTGATAGAGGTCAGGTAAGTCCTATGCCGATGTATCCTGGCGCATATACTTTCGTGCTTGGTGTTCAGGCTATGAACGAAGATGGCGATGTTATAAGCTGGAGCAACTACGATGATAACGGACCTACTTATTCGGAATGGGGTGAGGAGAAGCTATACAACTACGAGCTTCTTGTTCCTGGCGCAAGCATACAGAGCACCTATCCAGGAGGAAAATACAAGGTACTGAACGGCACTTCGATGGCTACACCTATGGTGGCAGGTGCAGTGTCTCGCCTTTTACAAACTAAAGAATATGCAAACAAGGAATATCTCTATGGCGACCTAATCAACGCACGCACGGCAACAGGTGGACTTGACATATACAAAGCGTTCTCGATAACAGAGGAGGACAGGTTCCCAGAAATATCTTTTGTTACATACGAACTAAGCGATAGCACCGACATTGAAGGTGCAACAATGAACGATGGTGATGGTAGACCTGATGCAGGAGAGGTTCTTGACATCTATCCTACCGTGCGCAACTCGTGGGGTAAGGCGAAGGACATAAAGCTCTCTATTGAACTTGGCGAGAACGAAGACCCTACGGTTGTGGAGTTTATCAAGAAAGAAGCGAACTTCGGTTCTGAGCTGAGTGCCTACGGCAAGGCGAAGAGTGTGGAGCCACTACGAATAAAGATAAACGACAAGTGTGCGGATGGTAGACACATTAAACTTGTTATTAAGGGAACTTGTGATGGCTTGGACAATACTATAGAACAAGATGTTTTGCTTACAGTTGAGAACGGCGTGGAGATAGGTGGCGTTATCAAAGAAGATATGACGCTTTATCCTGATGTACATTATATCGTTACCAAGAATATCGCAGTTCCAGAGGGTGTTACGTTGACGATTAAGCCTGGAACAAAGTTGGAATTTAGGGATACTTGTTTTGGGAATAATGGCACTATTAATGCTGTTGGTAAACCAGACAGTTTGATTGTATTAGAAGGAATTCTTGATGGTTCTTTTAAATTTGATTGCTCAAGATTTAGTTATGTCTTAATAAGAAAATCTGTTATCCATACGAGCTTTAAAGAAATAGAAAAAACTTATAATTGTATCTTCAAAGAGAATCTCTTGAGATTTGGAAATGCAAGTAACATCAATAAATGTAATTTTATTAATAATTCTGTAGTAGAAATTGCAGGAGATAACTTTGTTTCATGTAATATTATTGGGAATACGCGGAATTCTATAAATTATTGTCTGCCATGTATAGGTCTTAAAGGCATGGTCTTTTCTAATATTATAGATAACGAACATATAGGAATTAGTGATGGACCAAAAGTTTTCAAAACAGATACTCCGAACTATTTAGGTTCTACTAAAGAGTCTACAGTAAGAAAAAATATTGACGACATATATAACGATTTCGGCACCACCGAATACGATCTCTCCAACATGCTCATTCGTCCTAACGCTGATGCACACGGCATAGTATGGAAAGTAGTTGTAGACGGCTACGATGCACAGGATGAGTTCGACATGCTGCCACCGCTTGGCGTAGGAAAGCATAAGTTTGAGGTTTATTTCAATCGTCCGATGCGCACCAGCGTTGCTCCCATGGTGGCAATGGGTGTCCGTTCGCCTTACACACAGACCGCCATCGCAGAAGACGGAGCATGGAGTGCCGACAGTTTGGTATATACCGCCTACCTTACAATCACTGGCAAGAGTGGCATCGATGGTCTTAACCGCATATATGTAGATGAGGCTAAAGACAATGAAGGCTTTGATATACCTATCGAGAACACTCGCTTTAATGTGAATGTACAGGCAGCAGGTTCGTTGAGCACTGGCTTTATGGGTGAAGCAGGCTTAGGAAGGGTAACCCTTTCATGGACTGACGCACAGAACAACTTTGATGATTTCCTCGGCTATAACCTTTACCGCTATACCGAAAATGGCGATACAGTGAAGGTGAACCAGCAGTTGCTCGACAACGAAACACTCGAATACGTTGACTACGACGTTGTGCCAAACACCACCTATTATTATCTTTATAAGGTGATAACCACCGACCTAAAGGAGAC
>CAVKAH010000083.1:0-9662 GCA_963654095.1 Oscillospiraceae bacterium | reverse complement strand
ATGTGAAGACTTCTAAACTTCCATTCAATAAGGTTTCTTATCCCGAACTGGGGTAGGAACTGAACGATGCGGTTAACGGCGGTACTACCATTTACAACCTTAACGGTCAGCGTATGCAGAACTTGTCAAAGGGTCTGAACATAGTAAATGGCAAGAAGATTTTTATCAAGTAAAACAAAATGACAACAACTGATATGAAAACAATAACAGATAAGAAAAAGGAATATTTAAATCCAACAATAAGTGTCTTAGAAGTTGAATGTAATGGAATGTTATTAGCTGGTAGTGCAGGCACAGATACTCAAACAGAGGTGAAAGACCAGTATGAGACTGGTTTCTACCCTGATAAGGAAGCTACCGAACCACTATAAAACTAACTTAACATAAATCATCGGGGCGCAATGGCGGGCCATAACACCCAGCCTTGCGCCCCGATTTTGTATCTGTTTACCTATTTGCAGCGACCCGCTTTTACTTTCATTTTACCATTAAAAGAGGAATTATTCCGTCATTTCTGAGGTCATTTTGAGGAATTATTCCATAAATTAATACTTGCGATAAAGCTTTGTAGTTTATTCCTCGACAATCTTTCTGGCTCTTTCAAGGGCAAGGTTGATATGACTACAGATATTCTCTTTGCCAACAGATTTGTAGAAACCAGCTTTCTCAAGAGCTGCATGAACGCTTGGAATAACACCAGAGAGAACAATCTGTATGCCTTCTTTTTGGCTCATTGCACAAAGGTTGGTGAGGTTGTGGATACCTGTAGAATCTACAAACGGCACTTTTCTCATTCGGATAATGCGCACTTTAGGGCGGTCGCCGAAGGATGCCATGATTTCTTCGAAGCGGTTGCCGGCACCAAAGAAATATGGACCATTAATCTCGTAAACCTCAACACCCTTAGGTATGGTGAGGTGTTCGAGGTTGCCTTTTATCATATCACTCTCTTCGTTAATCTCATCCATGATGACTTTCACATCTGTGGTTTCCGACATTCGTTTCATGAATAGTAGACAGGCGATAATAAGTCCTACCTCGATAGCTACCGTAAGGTCGAAGATGATGGTAAGGAAGAAGGTTATGAGCAATACCGTTACGTCGCTCTTAGGATTCTTCATCAAGGTGAGGAACGAACGCCATCCGCACATGCCGTATGATACGATGACGAGTACACCAGCCAGACAAGACATCGGGATATATTTAGCAAGTGGCATGAAGAAAAGGAAGATGAGCAACAATACGATGGCATGGATGATACCAGCAATAGGTGTCTTTCCGCCATTGTTGATGTTTGTCATCGTACGTGCTATGGCTCCTGTAGCAGGAATACCGCCAAAGATAGGAGATGCGAGGTTTGCCACACCCTGTGCTATAAGTTCGGTGTTGGAGTTGTGGTGGTCGCCGATAACACCGTCGGCAACGGTGGCAGAGAGCAACGACTCTATGGCTCCAAGCACTGCGATGGTAAGTGCAGGGGCAACAAGACTCTTTATCGTTTCCCATGTCAATTCAGGCATGTGAGCTTCAGGAATAGCGTTGCTTACAGAGAAGCGGTCGCCGATGGTCTCTATTGTTGTTACTCCAGCAAACTGCTTGAGCAGTAAGGCGGCAATGGTCATTACTATTATGGCAACGAGAGAGCCAGGGATTTTCTTGCTGAACTTTGGCGTTACGGCAATAATCACTACACTCAAGATGCCGACAGCAGTGCACCACCAGTCTATAGTGTCGAAGTGGCATAGGTAGCACCACCATTTCTCAATAAAGTCGCTTGGCACTTTGTCTATGCTAAGTCCGAAGATATCCTTTATCTGTGTTGTGAAAATAGTTACAGCGATACCGCTTGTGAAACCAACGACAATGGGGTAGGGGATAAACTTGATGATAGTGCCAAGATGCAGTATACCAAACAATATTAGGAAAGCACCCGCCATGAGGGTAGCAATGGTGAGACCTTCAAAGCCGTATTGCTGTATTATACCATATATGATAATAATAAAAGCACCTGTAGGACCGCCAATCTGCACTTTACTTCCGCCAAGCAGCGAGATAATAAATCCAGCTACGATGGCTGTGATGATTCCCTTTTCTGGTGTTACGCCAGATGCGATGCCAAAGGCGATGGCGAGAGGCAATGCCACGATACCCACGATGATACCAGCCATGAGGTCTGCCATGAAATTCTTCTTGCTGTAGTTCTTTATGGTGGAGAACAACTGCGGTTTGAAATCTAATGTACTATTCATTTGATTATAAAAAATAAAGGCGTGTTATATGAATTCCACGCTATGTTAAACTTCAAAATCAAACATTCATCATAGGCAATCTTATATAATCTACCTAAAATGAAAATGGGCAGTTCTGCTTTGTTATGGCAGAACTGCCCATTATGCAATGTTAAATAATGGATGCAAAAGTAATTAAAAATGTTGAAAGTACAAAATAAAAGTTAAGAATAAGCCATCTGTGCTTTATCTCATCTGCTCTCTGTATTCCCTCGGCTTGCAGCCAACTTTGTTTTTGAACTTGCTTGAGAAATAGTCTGGAGAGTCGAAATTCAATTGGTATGCAATCTCTTTGATGCTTATATTTGTTGTGGAGAGTAGCTCTTTTGCCTTCTGCAACTTTAGTTCCTGTTGGTAAAGAGCGGGTGAAACTCCAGTGAATTCTTTAAAGAGCTTACGGAAATTAGAATATCCCATGCCAATGTTTTCGGCAATTTCCTGTATTGTTATCCTACTTTCCACTTCATTTCTTATTATTAGCTTAGCCTTGTTTATGATGTCCACCTTGCCCCTGTCCTTATTGAGGATAATGTTTCTCTCTTTTGAATACATCACACCGATGAGGTTGTTCACAATGCCAGCCAATAGTTGCTGTGAGAAAGCTTCCTCTTTTTTTGCAGATTTTATGGCATACTCATATAGTTGGATAATCTCAGCGCAATATCCTACATGATATATTGGTTTTTCGGGTGAAAGGAAACCATATTTTACCCTATCGTCCATGTTTCTTCCTTTGTATCCAATCCAATAGCTTTTCCATGTAGAGTTGGGGAGAGGGTGGTAGGTATGCCATTCATTAGGAAACAGAAGGAAGATGTCGCCAGCCTTTATCTTTTGCTCCTTAATATGTTCTGATGAAAAGACGCCTTCACCTTCCGTTAGGTAAAGCATCTGGTATTCGTCTAATGTTCTGCCTTTATTCACGTCAAAGTAATAACCTCCGGCGTGTCCCCTTGTTGGATATGGGTCTCCTGGCTGGAGCTTATCTTTACCTACGGTACTTACTGTAAGTCCCCATAGAGCGTCTCTTTCGTTAGCTATGAGATATTTGCTATCTTGCATGATTGTCTTTTCCATGAGATTAAATTTTCTCGGTATTATATATAAGGTGTTTCATCGGATGACCTCCCCATGATGTATCGTTAGAATATTCAAAGCCTATTCCTCTATATAATCTCTCCGCATTAGGATTTCCTTTGTCAACGAGTAATCCTATTGTAGGGATATTAAGCTTTTTAGCTTTCGATATAGAGGCTTTCAATAAGGCTGTTGCTACTCCTTTTCCTCTGAACTCAGGGAAAACGGCAAGACTGTCAATGTATAGTTCTCCTTCTTGGGTCTCGTCGTCGATATTGCTAAAGTCTCTGCCGAAGTGGACTTTTGCTGCCGAAACAAACTGCTCCCTAAGCAAGTGAAGCAAAGCACCATCGTATGACACACAGACTCCCATAACCCTTTCGCTTTCATCTATAGCCAAAAGGGTGTTCTTGTAGCTGTATTGTGAATTGTCCATTTCCACTAGTTTAGTCATCATATCGTGGAAATCAGCCAAGGTGTGTGATGGTCCAGCATAATAAAGACAACAATCGTCTGTCATTGCTGTCATTATCAGTTGGGCTATAGTAGCGGCTTGTTGCTTGTCTGCTTCAATTATTTTCATAATAAGATTATGTTATTCTTGCAAAGCCGAAGCTTGTTTTCGTTTTGCAAAAATAATAAAATAATTGAAGATTACAAACTCTTTGCTCAGAATAGCACTGTATGTTAGCTTTATTTATTGAGTGTGAAAGAGAAAACGAGACCTCCTGCTTCTGCGTTCTTCACACTTATCGTTCCGCCATGCAGGTGTACTGCATTTTTTACGATAGCAAGTCCCAGACCAGTTCCTCCCATCTCTCTGCTTCGTCCTTTGTCTACGCGATAGAAGCGTTCAAAGAGTCGTTCAAGATGTTCTTTGGGTACACCTATTCCATTGTCGGCAAAAGTGAAATGCCATTTATCTTCATCTTTTTTAGCAGATATGGTTATGCTTGTGCCTTGCCCTGCATAGGCAATGGCATTGTCTGTAAGATTGCGGAACACGCTATATATCAGAGAACTGTTGCCTGAAATTATAATATCGTCAGGCAGCTTGTTAATGAATTTCATGTTGTTTGCTTCCATTTGCAGAGCTGTCTCACGCTGAATATTGGCTACAACTTGCGTAATATTGATTTTTTCAAAGTTGCAAAGCATCTCTGGTGCATCGTCAAGTCGGTTGAGGGTTGATATATCCCTAAGGAGAGATGTTAGTCTTTGGCTTTGCGCATAGCACCGTTGCAAGAACTGTTCCTTGGTGGCTTCGTTTATCTTAGGATTATCAAGAATTGTTTCCAGATATCCCTGAATGCTTGCCACTGGAGTCTTCAGTTCGTGGGCAATGTTTTGTGTCAATTGACGTTTTAGTATGTCTTGTTCCTTCTTTGTGTGTTGCAGTCTTTTGTATAGCTTAATTATTTTCTCTGCTATTTCACCTAGTTCATCGCTAGGAAATGCCACAAGGTCTTCGGTGTCGAGACTCTCATTGTGGTCGGCTCTGCTGGCAAAGGTGCGCAACTTCATGATGTTCATTCCCAACTGATGGGTGAATCTATAGAGCAGTATGGTAAGTAGGAACATCGCCAGAATGGAGAACCATAGATAGTGCTGGTCTGTTTGCAGCATCTTCGACAAGCTGTTGTTGTATGGCAGGGCACTTCTTATTATAAATTGCTGCTTGGGGAAACATGTTGCAGAGTAGAAGAACGACTGTCCGAGGGTAGAACTCTTTCTGTCGATGTCGAAACCTTCTCCGTGTTTCAGGGCTTCTTTCACTTCGTCGCGACTCAAGTGGTTTTCAAGCGAAGCGTAATTTTTGTATTTGTTGTCGTAGAACACTCTGCCTTTCATGTCGATGAGCGTTACACGTAAGTCCCGCTCATAGTGGGCTCTTACGTATTGGTCTATGTTCTTTTCCGACATGTTCTTGTTTAAACTGAGCATTTCAGCCATGTGCTCATTATAGTCTTGTAGCCTTGTATCGAGAATGTCTATCTTATATCTTTTCTCGCGATCGTGCTGGAAAATAATGAACGAGATGGCGAACAACATAAAGACAGTCATAACGCCACAGTATAGTTTAGTTCCGACAGATGTTCTGCTCATAATAAGGGGTGTTTGTTTTCTTATGTCGTTAAGCATCGAAATAATATCCGAAACCTAATCTCGTGATGATACATTTAGAGAATTTGCCAATCTTCTTGCGCAGTCGGGTGATATTCACATCTACAGTTCTGTCGAGGACAACCACGTCTTTGGGCCAGATACGGTCTATCAACTCTTGGCGTGAGAATACTCTGCCTCGTTCGTCAAGCAACAGACGTAATATCTCAAACTCTGTCTTTGTGAACGAGATATCTTCACCGTCAATGCTTACTGACTTCTTGTCGAGGTTCAGTTCCAATCCCTGATAGCTTATGATATTCGTAGGCTCACTCTCACCATTTTCCTTTGTACGGCGTAATACGGCACGCACTCTCACCATCACTTCCCTAATGGAGAATGGCTTGGATATATAGTCGTCAGCACCGAGGTTAAAGCCTGTTACGGTGTCGTTCTCCGTATCTTTTGCCGTTAGAAATATAATAGGGATATTTGCAGACATAGGATTTTCCTTAATTCTCTTGGCGAGGGCAAATCCCGACATACCTCCCATCATAACGTCAAGCAAGAGTAAGTCGAACTTTTCGATACCGATTTCCAGTGCTTCCTCTGCCGAGTTGGCTGTTCTAACATCGTATCCTTCTGTTTCGAGGTTAAACTTAAGAATCTCGCAAAGGTCTTGCTCATCATCAACGACCAGAATTTTGCTTTTTGTTTCCATCTTCTTTGTCTTTTATTCTTGTCTGCAAAGGTATTGTAAGTATCATTCATACGTATTACATCGGTATTACAATGATGTTACGGGTGCTTCAGACGATGCAAATATAAATAAATATTGCTTAAACGGCATATTCTTTTAATAAAAAATCAGGAACCGTCTCTTGCGGACAGTTCCTGATTGTCTATGTGTTATAGTAAGAAAAGCGTTGCTTTTATAGTGTCTTTCCTTGCTTTTATTGCATAAATTCTATTTTGTTATGATATACACACGTTTTGCAAGTATCCTCTTTCTGTTTGTTGTAATGAGGATTGAATTACAGACCGATTACGGCTTTTTCAACCCAATAAACTGCGATACCTGCAACATAGCCTACGAAAGCTACCCATGTGATTTTCTTCATGTACCATCCGAAGGTAATCTTTTCGAGTCCCATGACTACTACTCCCGCAGCAGAACCTATGATGAGCATAGAACCGCCAACGCCGGCGCAGTAGGCGAGAAGCTGCCAGAAGATACCGTCAACAGCCATGTCGCCACCGATAGCTGGGTCTACAGGATACATACCCATGCAGCCTGCAACGAGCGGTACATTATCTACGATACTTGAAAGTACACCGATGATACCTGTTATGAGATAGTGGTTGCCATCGAATACTACGTTCAGCCCTTGACCAAGTTGTGTGAGTACGCCTATTGTCTCAAGACATGCAACAGCCATCAATATACCGAGGAAGAAGAGTATTGTGGACATATCAATACGAGAAAGCATGTTGCTAACACGTTTTTGCATACCGCTCTTTCCTGCGCTCTTTGGCAGTTTGCTGTAGAAAACCTCTGTTACAGTCCATAGCAAGCCCAATACAAGAAGTATTCCTACGAATGGAGGTAGGTGGGTAATTGATTTGAAGATAGGCACAAAGATAAGTCCGCCAACACCGAGGAAGAAAACTATCTTGCGCTGTGTACCAGTAAAGTCGCTTGAACCAAGCTCTCCGCCTTTATCTTCGGGTAGGGCAAGTTCACCTTTCAGCGAGAATGATAGTATGTAAGCCGGTATTACCATAGATACCACAGACGGCACGAGGATTTCTGTTATCACACCTCCTGCGGTGATAACCCCCTTGTTCCATAGCATAATGGTGGTAACGTCGCCGATAGGAGAGAATGCTCCACCAGAGTTTGCTGCCACTACAACGAGTGCCGCATAGATAATTCTGTCTTTGTGGTCGCTTACAAGCTTGCGCAAAATCATAATCATAACGATTGCTGTTGTAAGGTTGTCGAGTATTGCCGACAGGATGAAGGTCATGAATGCAATACGCCAAAGCAAGGCTCTCTTGCTCTTTGTCTTTAGCGTGTCGCGTACAAAGTTAAATCCCCCATTCTGATCTACCAACTCCACGATGGTCATTGCACCCATAAGGAAGAATAATGTCGTTGCTGTACTGCCGAGGTGATGCTCTATAACCTCACTCACCACGTTTCCTACTTTATCGCCAATGGCAGTGGCGATATACTGGCTTGGGTCGAACATGAATATTGTCCAACACCCTACAAACATAAGCAGCGCAATGGCAGCCTTGTTCACTTTTGTTACGCTTTCTATGGCTATGAATAAATAGCCGATAATGAAGACGGTAACAATTAGCATTGTTAATGTTGTCATTTCTTTTTTATTATTGTTTTAGTTAGTATTTCTATACGCTTAATAGAAAATAGTGAAAACATGTTAGGTTCGGCGTTTCTCATAGTTGGCTTATGTTATGTCAAAAACAAAATAAACCTTTGCCGTGTCACATGGTTAATTATAACATCGGCAAAGGTAAAACTATTTTGTTGATTTTATATTACTTTCTGCAAAGTATTTTTACAGTAAGGGCTCTTTTTGTTGGATTATATAAACATCTTCTCTACCCAATACACTGCCATTCCTGCAATATATCCAATAAAAGCTATCCATGATATATTTTTCATGTACCATCCGAAGGTAATTTTTTCGAGTCCCATGACCACAACTCCCGCAGCAGAACCAATGATGAGCATAGAGCCTCCCACACCAGCGCAGTAGGCGAGGAGCTGCCAGAAGATACCATCAACAGACATATCACCACCGATAGCTGGGTCTACATGATACATTCCCATGCATCCCGCAACGAGCGGAACATTGTCTACGATACTTGAAAGTACACCTATAAGACCTGTTATTAGATAGTGGTTACCATTGAAAGCGATGTTCATGCCTTGTCCGAGCTGCGTAAGTACTCCTATTTCCTCAAGGCAAGATACAGCCATCAATATACCGAGGAAGAACAAAATCGTAGACATATCTATGCGTGAGAGCATGTTAGTTACCCTCTTTTGCATTCCGCCCTTGCTTGTTTCTGTAGATAGATTTCTGTAGAATACCTCTGTAGTAGTCCACAAAACCGCAAGAACAAGGAGTATTCCTACGAAAGGAGGTAGGTGGGTAATAGACTTGAAGATAGGCACAAAGATTAGTCCGCCAACACCAAGGAAGAATACGGCTTTCCTCTGCGTCTCAGTAAAGTCATTCTCCATAGATACCGCATCACTTTCAGGATATTCTATATTGCCCTTCAGTTGGAGCGAAATAAAGAATGTTGGCACTACCAATGCTACGATTGACGGTATCAAAAGCTCCTTTATTACACCGCCTGCCGTTATCAGTGCTTTGTTCCAAAGCATAATGGTGGTAACATCGCCGATAGGAGAAAATGCTCCTCCTGCATTAGCGGCAATGATGACGAGTGCGGCATATTTGATGCGGTCTTTGTGGTCGCTAATCAGTTTGCGCAGTATCATCACCATTACTATTGCCGTTGTCATGTTGTCGAGAATGGCAGACAGAAAGAATGTCATAAAGGCGATACGCCACAACAAGGCTTTCTTACTCTTTGTCTTCAGCGTGTTTCTCACAAAGTTGAACCCTCCGTTCTGGTCCACCAGCTCCACTATCGTCATGGCTCCCATTAGGAAGAATAATGTTGTTGATGTACTGCCGAGGTGCTCCTCTATCACTTTGCTTACCGCGTTGCCTACGTTTTCTCCTATTGCGCCGGGGAGGTATTGCGCAGGGTTAAACATGAAAAGTGTCCAGCAACATACAAACATAAGCAACGCTATCGCTGCTTTGTTTATTTTTGTTGCACTTTCGATGGCTATGAGAAAATAGCCGATGATAAAGATTGTAACAATCAGTAATGTTAAACTTGACATTGTTTTTAAATGTTTTTCTGTAATATCGACTTTGCAAAGTTATGGAGAAATATTATAAGCAACAAACATTTACCTATTTAAAATTATATACCTACTTAAATTTTATATATTCTTAAACATTGTCTTTCATTAGATTTGTGCGTGAATTCAACAAGCAAGTGCAAATTTAGGGAATATTCTCGTAAAAGCACTCTCTTGGTGTTTTGAATTTCAATTTCTTCCTTGGTCTCATGTTA
>CAVKAH010000082.1:5581-9677 GCA_963654095.1 Oscillospiraceae bacterium | reverse complement strand
TCTGTATGGACTTTGGAGTGGCAGAGAAATATAATGGTGTATGCAACCTTCGTTTTGACGACACAAACCCAAGTAAGGAAGACACAGAATATGTAGACTCTATCCTCAACGACATCAAATGGCTCGGCTTTAAATGGGGAAACGTTTATTATGCTTCTGACTATTTCCAGCAGCTATGGGATTTTGCTGTATGGATGATTAAAAACGGTAAAGCTTATATTGACGAACAGACGAGCGAACAAATTGCAGAACAAAAAGGAACTCCTACACAACCTGGCGTAGAATCACCATACAGAAACAGACCTGCAGAGGAAAGTCTTGAACTTTTCAAGAAAATGAATACTGCCGATGCCATTGAGGGTTCAATGGTACTTAGAGCGAAACTTGACATGGCTAACCCTAATATGCATTTTCGCGATCCTATTATGTATCGCATCATACATACTCCACATCATAGAACAGGATCAAAGTGGCATGCCTATCCCATGTACGACTTCGCACATGGGCAGAGCGACTACTTTGAGGGTGTAACCCACTCTATCTGTACCTTGGAATTCGTTCCTCACCGTCCGCTATACGATAAGTTTATTGATGAGTTGAAGGTTTATGAAGGTGAGGGAGACAACATTCACGATTTCCGACCAAGACAGATTGAGTTTAACCGCCTTAATCTTACATACACCGTGATGAGTAAGAGAAAGCTCCATGCCTTGGTTGACGAAAACCTTGTTGACGGATGGGATGATCCTCGAATGCCTACTCTTTGCGGTATGCGCAGAAGAGGATATTCACCAGAGAGCATTCGCAAATTCATAGACAGCATTGGCTACACCAAGTTTGATGCCCTTAACGACATGGCACTTCTCGAAGCTGCTGTAAGAGAGGACCTCAACGCTAAAGCTACCCGCGTATCTGCCGTGCTTAACCCAGTAAAACTTGTTATCACGAACTATCCTGACAACATGACTGAAGAAATGGAGGCTATCAACAACCCAGAAAACGAAGCTGACGGCACTCACACAATAACTTTCAGTAAGAATCTATGGATAGAACGTGAAGATTTCATGGAGGATGCACCTAAGAAATTCTTTAGAATGACACCTGGCAAAGAGGTCAGACTGAAGAATGCCTATATCGTGAAATGCACTGGATGCACAAAGGATGCCGAAGGGAATATCACTGAAATTCAGGCTGAGTATGACCCAACAAGTAAGAGCGGCATGGAAGGAGCAAACAGAAAAGTAAAAGGCACACTGCATTGGGTTAGCGTAGACCACTGCAAGAAAGCCGAAGTAAGAGAGTACGACAGACTATTCAGCGTGGAAAATCCTTCTGCAGACGAACGCGACTTCAGAGAACTTATAAATTCCAATTCTCTAACTGTAAAGAAGAACTGCTACGTGGAAGACTATGCCGCAACAAAAGTGGCTGGTGAATACTTGCAGTTCCAAAGAATTGGTTACTTCATGGCTGATAAAAATTCTACAACAGACAATCTTGTGTTCAACAAGACTGTAGGTCTGAAAGATACTTGGGCTAAGATGACTGACAAGAAATAAATGACGAACAATTCTAACAACGATTATTTTAAATCAGAAGAATTCATAAACAACCTCCAGCTTTTTGAGAATTCCCAAAAAGCTGGAGATGATTGTATACTCAGCTCCGACGAACTTGCTGATATCGCCGAATACTACTTTGAAAAAGGCGATACACAGAAAGCCAAGAATGTAGCTGAATATGCGATATCGCTATATCCTGATGCCACGAGTCCTCTTGTATTTCTTGCACGTTTTAATATATGCACTAAGAAAGACTACGATACGGCATTTCAGTATATAAACAAGATTACAGACCAAACAGCCCTAGACTATTACACTATTCTTATAGAATATTATCTTGCTACGAAACAGCCAAAGAAAGCTGCAGAAGCATTCAATAAAGCCAAAGAAAATATTGACGAAGAAGACAAATTCTACCTGAACATAGATACAGCCTACTTGCTCTACGACTATGGTTTCACGGATGAAGCTGACAAACTCAAAGAAGAAATCGAAGATAAAGAATCTGAAGATTATCTGAAGATGCAAGCAAGATCGCTAAGCGAGAGAGGTAACAATATTGCCGCCATAGAGATTTTTGAAAAGATTATTGATAAAGACCCTTTTAACGTTGATAACTGGATACTAATATCCAACCTCCAAATTATGGCTGACAGATACTCTGACGCTGCAACAAGTGCTGAATATGCCATAGCCATTGACGATAAACAGGCTGATGCATACATGAACCTTGGAAATTCATATTTCAAGATGTGCAATTATGCTAAAGCCCTTGATGCCTACGACAAGTTTTCCAATCTTACTGATAACGAGTTGGGGTATATTCTAAAGGCACGATGTTATTTTTGTATGCAAGATATTACTACTGCATATAAGCTCCTTATCACAGCAAAAGAGAAATGTACTGACAACAAAAATAATCTAATCGATATTTATAAAGATTTAGCTATCATTTGTGGATGGAGCAACGAGCCTGAGTTGGCATATAAATTTATAAATCTACTAAAGAAAGAAGATTATAAAGATGCAGAACTTAACCTTATTGAAGGTAGCATCCTTCTCGGAATGAAAAAGCTTGAGGCTGCCAATGACGTATTCACCCAAGGATACGAAATAGCAGACAATCAGCAGGAATACTTATTTCAAGTTGCTGTATCATTCTACGAACATAGTTACGACAAAGCCGCATACCTCTTGTTCAAAGAGATTTTTACAAGAAATCCAGAACGTACAAAGGGGTTGGCATATCTTGCCGTAACATGCAACTATCTTGGTTTTGAAGATGAATTCCTCAAATATCTTTCCCTTGCCGTAGATAAGAATCCCGATGAAGCAAGGGCTGTACTTAGCGAGCTATTCCCTAAGTCTATGCAACCTTATGACTATCTGGAATATGCAAAGAGGGCGTTAGGCAAAAAATAAAAGTTGTCTTATTTCTGAAGAATCTTTGTTATCTCTTCAAACTCCTTACCCATATTAAGATTTAGATAGATATTATAAAGTCCTGCAGCCCACTTGTCTTTTTGCTCTGGGGCAAGTTCTCTATATTTCTCCAAATATGGTTTTGCTTTGGTATAATATTTCTTAATCAAAGTGCGCCTTTGTTTCACATTACCTCTTTCTGCCTCAAAAGCAAGATTTAGATATGCCACACCTGCATTGTAATAGACATCAGGCAGAGAATCATTCATCGCTATTATCTTATCACATATTGTTACGCAATCTTGATATTTACCTGTATTCAGCAATATATTGCTTTTTCCATATAGGAATAATACATTTGTCGAGTCGCATCTTATAGCCTCATCTACAACAACAAGAGAAGAATCTGTCTGTCCTTCATTGTTGTAATAATCAACAAGTCTTGTAAAGAAGAATTCTGATTGAGGATATTCCTTAAAACCAGTCTTTAAAACAATGCAGTAACTGCTTTTTTCTTTCCTTTCATTATATACATTGGCGAGAATTTGTAATACTTTCTCTCTGCCCTGTGCATAATTCAATGCCATATCTGAATATTTAAGCACCTTCTCCTGGTCAAGGAGTTTCGCTCCGCAATATGTAGCAAGATAAGCGGCAGATAGAGATTGCTTTGAAGTATTGTCATATTTATATTGCGAAAACAAAGGCTGGTTAACGCAATCAAGGTATGTGTCAAGTATTGAATAAGCTGAATTATAATTCTGTTTGGAGATAAAGAATACTCCACCATTATACAAATTGCGACGCAAGTCGTTAAGATATTCGGCATTTCGCTTTCTGTATTTAATCCTCACCCTACCCTTTTCATCTGCCAACGCATCTACGCTATCCAACGATTCGTAAGCCTTGAACATTCGCTCACAATTATTAAAAAGGGCAACAGTATCATATTTCTGCTTGAGATAAATATTTTCGTTTCCTTGTTCATATTGCATACGCACTGCCTCAGATAGCATCAACCATATTTTGATATCTTGCTTATTATTGGAATCCTTGAGTAATGTGCGCATAAGTGTTTCCGCCTTATCAAGATCTTTACCCGTCTTTATATA
>CAVKAH010000082.1:0-5571 GCA_963654095.1 Oscillospiraceae bacterium | reverse complement strand
CAACTCTTTTTTCTGAGCCAACAAAGATGTACATACGGAAATCAACAGGAACAAAAATACTAACTTAATCTTCATCTTAACAACTTAACATTCAAAAAAATAAGGTCATGGCATAATATAAGATACACTTATGCCATGACCTCTATAATATACTTATCTATTAATTATTCAAATCAGCCTTGGCTGCAACTGTCTTTGGATCTTCATCACCAAGTGTACGGTAGAGACAGTTGTAAAGGTTGTATGCCCAACTGCTCTTATACTGCTTCTGAGTATCAAGTTCTTTTGCCTTCTGGAAATACTCAATAGCCTGGTCATATACACCGATGATAACCTTTTCTGCTGCTGCAGGGATACGTCCCTTTGTCTTTGTGTAAACAACATTTGCCTTTTCCTGTGCAAGCTGCATATAGCATGTACCAACAGTTGCTATTACTGGAATATAGTTAGTTGCCGACTTTGGCATCACTTCACTTGCCATCTTAAAGTCCGCAATAGCCTCTTCCCATTTGTTGTCTGTCATGTAAGCCTGACCTCTCATGATAAGAGCAGAGTAATCCTTTGCATCTGCAGCAAGAGCTTTATCAACAAGAGCGTTGAATTCTGCGGTCTTCTTCTGTCCAAGATACAAGCTTGCCAAAGAGCTGAATACATCCTTGTTTGTTGGATACTTACTGTAAAGCTCTTCCATCTTCTTTGTTGCAGCAATAGTATCGGCATGTGATTTCAGATTACCCTGTAGCGCACTAAGCTTAATAGTCATTGCGTCTTTTGCATAAGCTGTATCTGTAAGAGCGATATCTACATACTTATCTGTTGCTTCATAGTCTTTTGCGAAATAAGAAGATAGAGCTGCGAAGTAAGAAATCTGAGTATAATACTGGTCTACCTTCTGCTCTGGGTTAAAGAGTTTTGTATTATTTGTATCTACATAAAGACCGAAAGCTGTTGCTGCACCTTTATAGTCTTTTGCATCATAGAACACCTGACCTGCATTTACAAGGTTTGCACGTGCTGCGCCAAGACGTTCTGAATTTGTCTTTGCAAACTTTGGTTTAACCTTGCCTTTTGCATTAGGCATATTGTCATACTTGTCGCACTCGATAGCTGCATTAAGAGCAACCTCGGCAGCCTTATACATACCCTCTTTGTCATAAGCGGCATTTTCTTTCTTTACCTGATTGGATAACTCTACCTGTGCCTCCTTGTTGTATTTTGCGAGAGCCAAGTCTACTACTTTATTGTAAGCCTTTGCCTTATCCTCGTTTGAGAGAGAAGCCTCTCCTGACTTAATGAGACTAAGGACCTCATTGTAGTCGTTGGCACTCAGGATTGTCTTTATATCCTGAGCATACATTGATGCACTGCTTAACGCTACCAATGCCAATACTGTTAGTTTTTTCATATTCATTTTAAATTTTATAAGTAAACAATTATTCTTCTGTGTTATTGTCAGATGAGCCTTCAGCAATGTCTTCTTGGTTATCAACAGGCTCTACATCCTCGTTATCTGCCACGATAGAAGTGTTGCTCTTCATGATTTCCTCACTTGTTGTAGCAAAATCCTTACGACTTTGCTCCTCTATAACGCTCTCGAGTTCAGAGCTCATCACCTTGCATACACTTGCTATAACATCGTTCTTCTTTGCAAGGTTGATAAGGCGAACACCCTGTGTGGCACGACCCATAACTCTGCACTCCTGAACTGAAAGACGGATAACGATACCGCTCTTGTTGATAATCATAAGGTCGTTTTCATCTGTAACTACCTTTATGGCTACAAGACGTCCCGTCTTTTCTGTTATACCCAAAGTCTTGACACCTTTTCCTCCACGGTTTGTTACACGATAATCCTCTACCTGACTCCTCTTGCCATATCCCTTCTCGCTGACAACCATTATTGTCTCTTCTTCTGGGTTATTGACAACTACCATTCCTACGACCTCATCGTCGCCACCATCAAGTCGCATACCGCGTACACCTGTAGATACACGTCCCATAGCACGTACGGTATTTTCATTGAAGCGTACTGCACGACCATTGCGGTTTGCCAATACGAGTTCGTTGTGTCCGTTAGTAAGTCTAACGCCAACTACCTCGTCGCCTTCTTGAATATTTATAGCGTTCACACCATTTGCACGTGGACGACTGTAAGCCTCAAGAAGTGTTTTCTTGATGATACCATTCTTTGTAGCAAATACTACGTAATGGCTATTGATAAACTCTTGATCGTCAAGTCCCTTAAGGCGGAGGAATGCATTTACACTATCATCGCTCTCGATATTAAGCAAGTTTTGTATAGCACGTCCCTTACTTGATTTATTTCCTTCTGGTATCTCATAACACTTGAGCCAATAGCAACGTCCTTTCTTTGTAAAGAACATCATTGTGTTATGCATCGTTGCTGGATAGATGTATTCTGTAAAGTCTTGCTCACGACTATGCGCTCCCTTACTTCCTACTCCACCTCTTGCCTGCTCGCGGAATTCACTTAATGGTGTTCTCTTGATATATCCAAGATGACTTATCGTTATTACAACAGGATCGTTTGGATAGAAATCCTCTGGATTGAACTCCTCACTTGAATATTTTATTTCCGTACGGCGCTCATCACCATATTTATCTTTCACCTCTTGCAACTCGTCTTTCATAACTTTCTTGCAAAGTTCTGGATCATCAAGTATCTGCTGCAAATAAGTTATTTGTTTTTCAAGTTCTTCGTACTCTGCATGCAACTGCTCCAAACGAAGTCCTGTAAGCTGACTGAGTCGCATATCAACGATAGCCTTCGACTGTATCTCGTCCAGATTAAATCTCTGTTCCAAATTGCGCTGTGCATCAGAAGGAGTCTTTGAAGCTCTGATGATATGCACAACTTCGTCGATATTGTCGCAAGCTATTATCAAGCCTTCAAGGATATGTGCTCTCTCTTGGGCTTTTCTTAAGTCATATTTTGTACGACGTATAGTAACATCATGACGATGTTCTACGAAGTATTTAACACATTCCTTAAGAGTAAGCAAGCGAGGTCTTCCTTTTACGAGAGCAATGCAATTCACAGAGAATGAACTCTGTAGAGCTGTCATCTTAAACAACTTATTCAGTATAACATTAGCATTAGCATCTTTCTTGACATCAATAACGATGCGCATACCTTGTCTGCCCGATTCGTCGTTAGCATTGCTAATACCATCAAGCTTTCCTTCCTTAACGAGGTCGGCTATATATGTGATTAGCTGCGCCTTATTTACGCCGTAAGGAATCTCAGTAATAACAATCTTGTCGTGAGAGTCGCCACTTTCTATTTCGGCTTTCGCTCTCATCACGATGCGTCCTCTACCTGTTTCATAGGCATCCCTTACGCCCTGTATTCCATATATATATGCACCTGTAGGGAAATCTGGGGCTTTGATGTATTGCATCAGACCTTCTGTGTCGATATCATTATTATCAATATAGGCACAACAGCCGTCGATTACCTCTCCAAGGTTATGTGTAGGAATATTTGTTGCCATACCTACAGCGATACCATTTCCTCCGTTTACGAGAAGGTTAGGAATCTTTGTAGGCATTACTGTTGGTTCAACCAGCGAATCATCAAAGTTGTTTGTCATATCCACAGTGTCCTTATTAAGGTCATCCATGATATGCTCTCCCATCTTGGATAGTCTACACTCAGTATAACGCATGGCAGCAGCAGAATCTCCGTCTACACTACCAAAGTTTCCTTGACCATCAACAAGCGTATATCGCATATTCCAGTTTTGAGCCATTCTTACAAGTGCACCATATACTGAGCTATCGCCGTGTGGATGGTACTTACCGAGAACCTCACCTACTACACGAGCACATTTCTTATATGGTTTATCACTTGTATTGCCGATACCCATCATACCATAGAGTATTCTTCTGTGAACGGGCTTAAAGCCATCTCTCACATCTGGTAAGGCACGAGCTACAATCACCGACATAGAATAGTCGATGTACGAAGACTTCATCTCTTCCTCAATATTGATTTTAAGAATTCTGTCTTGGTCAATTGTGTTATTGTTGTCCATTATATTTTATAAGTTAATTTTCTTAAATTTCAATTCTAAGGGTATTTACATGCGTTCTAAGCGCATTTCCCAATTTGGGTGCTAAGTTACAACAAATAATCCAACTATACTAATTTTTTAATAAAAACATCACACTCAACAATAACGAAAGCTGCTTTTAATGCTCTCGATTAACTCCTCCGCTGCAAAAGACATATAGGTTCACTCTTTTTACTATATACCTTTTGATACGCTACAATACACTTTACGATGCGTAAATCTACACTTTATGACACGCAAACATATACTTGAGGGGATGCCACAACATACCTTTCGATATGTAACAAGCAAAAGCCCCAGAGTTTATTATTAAAAAAGGTAAACTCCAGGGCTTAAAATAGATGTAACGTTTATTATTTCGTTGCTTTACAACTTATTGTATTCATCATCGCTAACAGGTTCAAGCCACTCGTTTGGCTCTGAGCCGGGGCATGAGTTTTCTACTTCCACATGAGTGGCAATATGCTGAAACCATGTATCTTTCTGTGCTCCATGCCAATGTTTCATACCTTCTGGTATATCTATAACGTCGCCTGCTTTTAGTGCTATAGCTGGCTTTCCCCACTCTTGATACCATCCTTTTCCTGACACACATATTAGTATCTGGCGGGCTCCATGGTGGATATGCCAGTTGTTTCGGCAACCTGGCTCAAACGTAACATTACTCATTGGCAAAGCCGTACTCTCTCCTTCTTTCATGTTTTTGGGAGCAAGGGATGCAAGATGACTATTCCCGACAAAGTATTTGGCATACGCCGTGTTCGGATTTCCAATAGGAAAGTTTAATGCTTCTTCAGTCTTTTCCTTTCCGTTCTGTACGGTTTCGTTGTCGGTCCACACCTCCTTGGCAAGGTTAAAAGCAGCCCATGCCTTTGGCCAGCCTGCATAAAACGCCATATGAGTGATAATCTCTGAAATCTCTGTGCGTGTTATTCCGTTGTTCTTTGCTGATTGTAGATGATATTTAAGTGAGATGTCTGTAATGCCCTGACTAATGAGCGACACTACCGTAACGATACTTCTATCGCGTAAAGAGAATAGGTTATTCCTACTCCAGACCTCTCCAAAGAGAATGTCATCATTAAGGTGAGCGAACTCTGGAGCAAACTCGCCAAGCTGTGTTCGACCAGCTGTCTGTACGATTTTCTTCTGTGCCATAACATTTATAGTTATTATTGCCAATGCGATTAGCAATATTATTTTCTTCATCTGATATTCTTTATGCCATTTTGCGATACTCCGTAGGTGTCTTACCCGTATGCATCTTGAAGAAGCGAACAAAATGTTGCGGATACTCAAAACCAAGTTGCAGGCTTACGTGCTTTATACTCAGCTCGTCATTCGACAATAATTGCTTTGCATTACGTACCAAACGATCGTTGATAAAATCCTTTGCCGTCCTGCCAGTCTCTGTCTTTACGAGTTCTCCGAAATACTTTGCCGAGTAGCAACATTTGTCGGCGAAATAAGCAAC
>CAVKAH010000081.1:0-9876 GCA_963654095.1 Oscillospiraceae bacterium | reverse complement strand
ATGTGAAGACTTCTAAACTTCCATTCAATAAGGTTTCTTATCCCGAACTGGGGTATAACATTATACGTATGTGTATATTGTAACAATATAGTGGTTATATAAGAAAAGGTGATTTACGTAGTATCGTAAACCACCTTTCTTGTATACATATCTTATTTATGTGCGTATTTTATCGCTTTTTGTTTCATCTATTTTTCTCCATTTTTTCCATCTCCGTTTCCTTCATCTTCTTAAGTAAGTCGCTGGCAAAGATAAAGTCGGTAAGCTTTTGATTGGTAGAACTCATAATGTCAGAGCTCTTTCCTTGCCATTCCTTCTCACCTTTATATATAAAGATGATGTTCTCACCGATACCCATCACGGAGTTCATGTCGTGAGTGTTGATGATTGTAGTGATGTTATATTCCTCAGTTATGCCGTGCAATAGGTCATCGATAACGAGCGAAGTCTTTGGGTCGAGTCCTGAGTTAGGTTCATCACAGAACAGATATTTGGGATTCAGAGCAATGGCTCTGGCTATGGCAACACGTTTCTGCATACCACCAGAAATTTCATCTGGGAATTTCTTCTGTGCCTCAACGAGGTTCACACGGTCTAAGCACTCCTGGGCACGATGAACTCGTTCTTTATAGTTCATGTTGGAAAACATATCGAGCGGAAACATCACGTTCTCCAGTACCGACAGAGAGTCGAACAATGCAGCACTCTGGAATATCATTCCCATCTCACGGCGCATCATAGCCTTTTCTTTCTTTGTCATGGTAACGAAATTCCTTCCGTCGTAAAGAACCTCACCACTTGTAGGGTCGAGCAGACCGACAAGGTTTTTCATTAGTACAGTCTTTCCGCTACCGCTCTGTCCGATGATTAGATTGGTCTTACCGCTCTCAAATATGGTACTGATGTCTTTCAGTACCTGCTTGTCCTCGAACGACTTGCAAAGATGTTTTATTTCAATCATTGTCTTACCTTTCTTTTAACTTAGCAACTGTGTCAGGAATACATCGGAACAGAGAATGAGAACGCTACTCGTTACAACAGCATTTGTACTTGCCTTTCCCACTTCTACAGAACCACCATCAACGGTATATCCGTAATATGACGATACACTGCTAATTATATATGCAAAGAAAAGACTCTTTATGATACTCATCCACATAAACCATGGGTTGAAACTATGCTGCAAGCCAGCTGTCAAGTCGTCAGGACTAAGCACCTGTCCTATATATGCAGTGGCGTATGCTCCAATGATACCCGTTGCAGAAGAAAAGATTACGAGGAAAGGCATAATGGTAATTAGTCCCATCATCTTTGGAAGAATAAGATAACTTGCAGAATTTACTCCCATAATGTCAAGGGCATCAATCTGTTGTGTTACCCTCATAGTGCCAATCTCTGATGCTATGTTTGAGCCGACCTTACCAGCAAGGATAAGACACATTATTGACGAAGAAAATTCCAAAAGCAAAATCTCTCTTGTTGTATATCCCGAAACCCATCTTGGCATCCACGGACTCTGGATGTTTAGTTTCATCTGAATACATATCACGGCTCCTATAAAGAATGAAATAAGCAATACTATACCTACAGAGTCCACTCCCAGTTGAGACATCTCCTTTATATATTGCTTCATAAACATTCTCATGCGCTCTGGTCGTGAGAAAGACCTGCCCATCAGAATAAGATATTTTCCGAAACTTGTAAGATATTTGTGTAAAAGCATTTTCTTTGTATGTTAGGTGTGGTTGAGTATTTAAGCTATCTCATCAACCACATATCTTTATATTTTATCATCGGCACAACAATCTCCTCCTTCGTACTGTCTTTGAAGCATAATAGCAAATAAGCTTCTGCTGTTGGAGTGATACTGTCATTCTTGCAGTTTATTACCCTTATTTCGGATATGCCGTTGTGCTCTTTGTTTATGTTATGGAGAAACATCTTAGTGTTAGTCACAAGCTGTTCTCTATAGCTTTCAGGTATCTTTCCTTCACGATGGAACATATCAGTAAAATATTCATATCCTCCATTGCTTAGGCTGTCGTAGTAGCATTTTGCTGCCTGTGCTGCAGCATCATCCTTTGTTTTAGATGCTTTTGATGAACATGCCACCACAATAGTGGCAACACTCATCAAAAGCATTATTGTCTTTAGCTTTACGCTCATTCCTTTGTTTCTTATTATATATTTATCCACACCTTATTATATATAAGGTCTGCTCTATAAATTCTTTACCATTTTATCCTAAAATGTATTTATAGAACCCTCTATAATAGATTATTTCTGTCTGATAAAGATATTTATAGGCGAGCCAGTAATCGTCCAGTTAGACCTGATCTTGTTTTCAAGGAAACGTTTGTATGGCTCTTTTATATACTGAGGCAAGTTTGCATAGAACACAAAAGACGGAATCTGTGTGTTCGGCAACTGCGACACGTATTTTATCTTTATGTATTTACCCTTGATAGATGGTGGTGGATAAGCCTCGATAAGAGGAAGCATCACCTCATTGAGCTTGGATGTTCCAATCTTTATCTTGCGGTTCTGATATACTTCCTTTGCTGTTTCGAGCACACGGAATATGCGTTGCTTTGTAAGAGCCGAGGCAAAGACAATAGGGAAATCGGTAAATGGAGCCATTCTGTTTCTTATTGCGTTTTCGAAAGTGTCCATAACCTTTTGGTCTTTGTTCTGCACAAGGTCCCATTTGTTCACCACAACTACCAACGACTTGTTGTTCTTTTGTATTAGTTGGAAGATATTCATATCCTGTGCCTCGATACCTCTTGTTGCATCAATCATGAGTATGCATACATCGGAGTTTTCTATAGCACGGATGGAACGCATTACGGAATAGAATTCCAAGTTCTCCGTAACCTTATTCTTCCTTCTTATTCCTGCAGTGTCTACAAGATAGAAATCAAAGCCAAACTTGTCGTATCTTGTATAGATACTATCTCTTGTTGTACCAGCAATCTCTGTTACGATATTCCTGTCCTCACCGATAAAAGCATTAATAATACTGCTCTTTCCTGCATTAGGTCTACCCACAACAGCAAAGCGAGGAATTCCATCCTCTAAGGTTTCTGCACCATTGTCTTTCAGTTTTGCTATTACATCATCAAGCAAATCTCCAGTTCCACTTCCTGTTGCAGAACTGATACACATTGGGTCTCCCAATCCGAGCTTATAAAATTCTGCTGCGTTATATATCAGTTCATTATTGTCTGTCTTGTTGGCAACAAGAATAACTGGTAGCTTTGTTCTTCTCAAAATTGTGGCTACGTCCATATCCCAGTCGGTTACTCCCGTTGTTATGTCAACGAGAAATAGTATGAGATCTGCCTCTTCCGTTGCGATGATAACCTGCTTTCTGATTTCTTCTTCGAAGATATCGTCAGATTTTACCACCCATCCACCAGTGTCAACAACTGAGAACTCCTTTCCGTTCCAGTCGCATTTTCCATATTGACGGTCGCGTGTCGTTCCTGCTTCGTCGCTCACGATAGCCTGTCGGGTCTTTGTGAGTCTGTTGAACAAAGTGGATTTACCCACGTTAGGTCGTCCTACTATTGCTACTAAATTTGCCATATATTATTTTCTTGTTTTTTTGTTTGTTACTCCGGATTATATCCGAAATTGTCAAGCTCCCTCTTAGAGCTGCGCCAGTCTTTGTCTACCTTTACAAATAGTTCTAAGTAGATTTTCTTTCCGAAGAACTTCTCGAGAGATTTCCTTGCCTCAGAGCCTAATTTCTTTAGAGCCACAGCTTGATGTCCTATAATGATGCCCTTTTGCGAGTCGCGCTCCACATAAATCACAGCGTGGATATGGATATTCTTTTCTTCTTCTTTAAACGATTGTACTGCTACTTCTACCGAGTATGGAATTTCCTTGTCGTAATACAACAGTATCTTTTCTCTTATTATCTCGCTTACAAAGAAACGTGCTGGCTTATCTGTTAGTTGCTCTTTGTCGAAATAGGGTGGGGAGTCGGGTAATAGTTCCTTGATGCGTTTAAGTAACATATCTACCCCAAACTTGTTCTTTGCCGATAGAGGAAGAATTTCTGCTTCAGGCAACAGTGCATGCCACTTTGTTACGAGTGTGCCTAAAGTCTTTTGGTCGCTCTGGTCAATCTTGTTTATCAGCAGGATAACGGGGATAGACATCTTTTGCACCTTCTCTAAAAACTCTTTATTCTTTTCAGGATTCTCCACTACGTCTGTAACGTATAGCAATACGTCAGCATCTGTAAGTGCCGATTCGGAGAAAGCAAGCATAGACTCCTGAAGTTTGTAGTTGGGCTTTAGTACTCCAGGGGTGTCTGAGAATACAATTTGTGCATCATCGGTATTCACGATACCCATGATTCTGTGTCGGGTAGTCTGTGCCTTGAATGTGGCGATACTTATCCTTTCCCCCACCAGTTGGTTCATCAGAGTGGATTTACCCACGTTTGGGTTCCCCACGATGTTTACGAATCCTGCTTTGTGCATTTATTGTCTTGTTTTATATCTTTAATAATTTTGTTTATCGTTGTCTGCATGTATAGAAAATCTTCCTTGATATGGCATAATTAAACCCTATGTCTGAAATTTTGTATAATCGTTTAATGTTCTCATACAGATACGTTTTGAGGTTGTAAAGATATGAAATTCTGCTTATATCCGCAAATATTTAGTGGATTTAATCTAAAAAGCGCATCTGTATGAATGTCTCATTGCAGATGCGCCTTTCGGATTTGTATCTAAAGAATGATACTTTCTTATTTTGCTTCGCAGAACTTATCTCCGTCGTAGCCCCACTTGTAGTAAGAGGCACCATGTACGAAACCAGCTCCAAATGCGGTGAAGATAAGGTTGTCGCCTTTCTTCAGCTTATTTTCATATTCCCAAAGAGCCAAAGGTATGGTTGCAGCAGAAGTGTTACCGAAATGTTCAATGTTCACCATTACCTGTTCCATAGGCAAATCAAGACGTTTTGCTACAGCCTCGATGATGCGGATGTTTGCCTGATGAGGTACAACAAAGCGAATGTTATCCTTATTCAAGTTGTTTCGTTCTGCTATAAGAGCGCAGTCGTTGCTCATGCTTGTTACGGCATAGCGGAACACAGTGCGTCCCTCCTGATAGAGGTAGTGCAGACGATGGTCTACGGTGAAATGTGAAGGAGGACAAACAGAACCGCCTGCTTTTAGGTGCAAGAAAGGAAGCCCTTGTCCGTCTGTACGGAAATATGAGTCCTTCAATCCTACATCTTCTGTTGTAGCTTCTACTAGAACAGCAGCTGCTCCATCGCCGAACAATGCGCAAGTGCTACGATCTTTGTAGTCTACCACAGACGACATCTTGTCTGCTCCGATAACGATAATCTTTTTGTATCTGCCACTTTGAATCATAGAGGCGGCAGTGTCGAGGGTATATAGAAAACCGCAGCAAGCCGACCACATATCGAATGCGAATGCGTTTTTCAGTCCAAGTTTTCCGAGCACGATAGATGCAGTAGACGGGAATTTGTAGTCCGCCGTACTTGTTGCCACAATCAGAGCATCGATAGAATCTGGATCAACCCCAGTCTTCTTTAGAAGTTGTTTTGCCGCTTTGCGTGCCATATAAGAGGTGCCGAGTCCCTCTTCTGTAAGGATACGGCGTTCTTTAATGCCGACACGCGTCATAATCCATTCGTCGTTGGTGTCTACCATTCTTGACAGTTCCTCGTTGTTGAGGACATAGTCAGGAACGTATCCGCCAATACCTGTGATTACAGCGTTAATCTTCTCCATGATTAATTTTTTATTCTGCAGTCTCCTTTACGATAGCAACCTTGCCTCTGTAGTAACCGCATGTAGAGCATACTGTGTGGTATACATAGTAAGCACCGCAGTTAGGACATACTGCCAATGTAGGAGCTACTGCCTTATCATGAGTTCTTCTTTTAAGTGTACGAGTCTTCGACTGTCTTCTTTTAGGATGTGCCATTTTCTTTTAATCTTTAATTATTGATTTTAATTTTTCTAATTTACTCCATCTCGGATCCACAACATTCTCCTTTTCCTCATCACTACTTCGGGTAGCTGAGTGCTCTTCAAGAGCCTTTATCATCGCAGGGTCGCATTTTCCAGGTGCATGCTCGTGCTTAATGGGGATGTTGAGAGTTATGGATTCGTATACGAACCATGATGTGTCGAGTATTGCCTCGTCTTTATCCACAATCACGATGTCGTTATCTTCTGAGTATTCTTCTCCAAGTTTAGCCAGCATTCTGTTGTCTGTATCAATAGGCTGGTCCATGTCATCAAGACATAAGTCGCAAGGCACTTTTACTGTTCCTTCGGCATGGAAGTTTATTTCGTATAGTCCTGAGACGGATTTATGCGCCGAAATAGAGAGCTGCACGTTGCCGCCCTTAACCTCGTCGCTTTCTGCTGCTTTAAAGAAATCGTCGTTCAGTTGGCAGCTAATGCTCATTGCATCTGTGTCCAGACTCTTCAGGTCTATCTTCAAACACTCTAAACTGTTCATGTCTATATAATATATAATAAGGTGTAGCAAGATTTGCCACTCCTTGTATATTTACATTTCGGGTTGCAAAGGTACAAATATTTTTTTATACTTGCCAAATAATACTTGAAAATAATGCTTTTGCTTACTTTTAAAGCGTAAATATGTATTTTTTAATATAGAAAAATCTTTGTAAGGATATGCAAATCAATATAATTTATTAATTTTGCAGCCATAATACGTATTAATTTTAATTATGAATCTTGATGTTTTGACAGCCGTTTCTCCGATTGACGGCCGCTACAGAGGTAAAACGGAAAGTTTAGCTAATTATTTCTCAGAGTATGCGCTCATCAAATATCGTATACGTGTAGAGATAGAGTATTTTATCACATTGTGTGAGTTGCCGTTGCCGCAGCTTGCAGATTTTAACCCCGCTTATTATGAGCCTTTGCGTGATATATATCGCAATTTTGATGAGGCTGGTGCAGCCTGCGTAAAGGAGATAGAGAAGACTACAAATCATGATGTTAAGGCTGTGGAATATTATATAAAGGAGCAGCTTGACAAGATTGGTGATTTTGAGAAATACAAAGAGTTTATTCATTTCGGTCTTACTTCACAGGATATCAACAACACATCCGTACCGCTGTCTGTAAAGGATGCCCTTGCAGAGAGCTATATTCCGCAACTTCAGGAGCTGATAGACGTTCTTCGTCAATATGCTGACGATTGGAAGGACGTGCCGATGTTGGCAAAGACGCATGGTCAGCCTGCTTCTCCTACACGCCTTGGCAAGGAGGTAATGGTCTTCGTATATCGTCTTGAAAAGCAGCTTGAGATGCTTAAGGCTTGCCCGATGACAGCAAAGTTTGGTGGGGCAACAGGTAATTTCAATGCTCACCACGTGGCATATCCGCAGTACGATTGGCGTGAGTTTGGTAACAAGTTTGTTGCTGAGAAACTAGGTCTCGTTCGTGAGCAGTACACCACCCAGATTAGCAATTACGACTGCCTTGGAGCCGTTTTTGATGCTCTACGTCGTATCAACACGATAATCATCGACCTTGACCGCGACTTCTGGATGTACATCTCTATGGAATATTTCAAGCAGAAGATAAAGGCTGGCGAGGTAGGCTCAAGTGCGATGCCGCATAAGGTAAACCCTATCGACTTTGAGAACAGTGAGGGTAATATGGGTATGGCAAACGCCATTCTGCAGTTCCTTGCCCAGAAGTTGCCTGTAAGCCGTTTGCAGCGCGACCTCACCGACTCTACAGTGCTTCGCAATGTAGGTGTGCCATTGGGACATGGTATGATTGCCATTCAGAGCACTCTGAAGGGCTTGCGCAAACTTATCCTCAATGAAGATAAGATAAATGCCGATCTCGACAACACATGGGCTGTAGTGGCAGAGGCAATACAGACGATACTTCGTCGTGAGGCTTATCCACATCCTTATGAGGCATTGAAGGCTCTCACCCGTACGAACAAGAAGATGAGCGAAGAAACAATCCATGAGTTTATACAGGGGCTCAACGTTAGCGATGCTGTCAAGGCAGAACTTATGGCGATAACACCACATTCTTACACAGGAATATAATTGATACATACATATACGATATTAATTTACAATAAAATAATAGATATAAACAATTAAAATTAATGAGCCGTGAGGCTCACATTATTAACAAACAACTATTTATAATTATGGCAGAAGATTTTGAGAACAAGTCGGAAAACACATCCGCACAGAGTAGCGAAGGTGGCCGTGAGGGCTATCGTTCGAATGATTATCAGGGTGGCTACCACAGCAACGGACGTCCACAGCGTCCAAGAATAAGTGCCCAGCGTGCTTACAGTACAAACCGTAGCTATGACAACAACAGCGACGGCGGTTTCCGTCCCGAGGGCTTCGGCTCAGGCTTGCAGTCAGAAGGTGGTCAACGTCAGGGTAGCTATCGTCCACGCTACAACAATGGTGAGCAGGGCAGCTATCAGTCGCGTCAGAATAGCTATGGCAGCAACCATGGTGGCTATCAGCAGCGTCAGCAACAAGGTGGCTATCGTCCACGCTTTAACAGTCAGGACGGTGAGCAAGGCTCTTATCAGCCACGTCAGAATAGCTATGGCAACAACCGTGGTGGCTATCAGCAGCGTCAGCAGAGCGGTTATAGCAGCAGCTACGGCAGTAATCGTGGTGGCTATCAGCAGCGTCAGCAGGGCGGCTATGGCAATAGCTACGGCAATAACCGTGGTGGTTATCAGCAGCGTCAGCAGGGCGGCTATGGCAATAGCTACGGCAATCGCGGTGGCTATCAGCAGCGTCAGCAAGGCGGTTATGGCAATAGCTACGGCAATCGTGGTGGTTATCGTCAGCACACAGCAGACTATGATCCAAATGCAAAGTATAGCTTAAAGAAGCGCATTGAATATAAAGAGAACAATATAGACCCAGATGCACCAGTACGTCTTAATAAGTTCCTTGCCAATGCAGGTGTATGCAGCCGTCGTGAGGCTGATGCTTACATTCAGGCAGGAGTGGTTAGCGTAAATGGAGTAGTGGTAACGGAGCTCGGAACAAAGGTAAAGCGCACTGATGATATTAAGTTCCATGATCAGAGTGTGAACCTTGAGAAGAAGGTTTACGTGCTTCTCAACAAACCAAAGGATTATGTTACGACAAGCGATGACCCACAGCAGCGTAAAACTGTTATGGACCTTGTACGCAACGTATGTCCAGAGCGTATTTACCCTGTAGGTCGTCTTGACCGCAATACAACAGGCGTGCTCCTCCTTACAAACGATGGCGACCTTGCCAGCAAGCTTACGCATCCTAAGTTCTTGAAGAAGAAGGTGTACCACGTATATCTCGATAAGAACGTTACGGCACACGATATGCAGCAGATAGCAGAGGGTATCACCCTTGAAGACGGTGAAGTGCATGCCGATGCCATTGAGTATGCTCATCCTACAGACAAGAGTCAGGTGGGTATAGAGATTCATAGTGGTAAGAACCGTATCGTACGCCGTATCTTCGAGAGCCTTGGCTATCGTGTGGTTAAGCTCGACCGTGTTCAGTTTGCCGGACTCACCAAGAAGAACCTTCGTCGTGGCGACTGGCGCTTCCTCACAGAGAAGGAAGTGGATATGCTGCGCATGGGAGCTTTTGAATAATAACGATAAACAATAGCAACACAATATGAAAAGAACAAAAGTTGTTGACGCATTGAAGCTCACAAACTTCGGTGCTACAGTCAATGTAAAGGGATGGGTAAGAACTCATCGCAGCAGCAAGGCAGTAGATTTTATCGCCCTTAACGACGGTTCTACAATAAAGAATATACAGGTCGTGGTAGACCCAACAAAGTTT
>CAVKAH010000080.1:9873-10089 GCA_963654095.1 Oscillospiraceae bacterium | reverse complement strand
ATGTGAAGACTTCTAAACTTCCATTCAATAAGGTTTCTTATCCCGAACTGGGGTATGACAAACTGAAACCTGAGAAATTTCAAATCATCGTCAAGAACAATGCAACTGGTGGATGCCACGTGTATATGATTATGTGTATTCATATATCATATCGGCGTGGGGTCTGTGGTTGCTCGTTCAACGATGATGGGCAATCTCAGGGCCTCAGTTTGTAGG
>CAVKAH010000080.1:0-9863 GCA_963654095.1 Oscillospiraceae bacterium | reverse complement strand
ATGTGAAGACTTCTAAACTTCCATTCAATAAGGTTTCTTATCCCGAACTGGGGTTTTATCTATCATTCTGTCAGCGGATAATATAAGTGTTTGTATATAAGAAAGTTATACCGTTAAGTGTTTACAATATCTGTCATCTATCTGTCACTTATCTGTCATAAGGGGAGAGAAGGATTTTGTCGTTTTTTTTTAATTTAAAGTCCCACTTTTTAGGTAAAAAAGTATAGGATAACGTATCAAAAAGATATGGGTAATAGAAGGGAAGTTTATGGATAAAATGTGCTTAAAGTATTGTGCATTAGCTGTTTATATTGGAAAAGCTTGGTGCTTGGCGACTGACAGATGATGACAGATATCCTTAAACAAAAGCTTCTGTCAAGGTTGCTTATTATCTTGACTTATAAACACTTATCGTGATGTAATGACAGAATGACAGATTTTTTGAAAAAAAATTATATTAGACTTATAAAACTCTTTATCTTTTCTATATCCTTAACACCCGGTTTAATCTCAAAATTACAGTTTAAGTCTACACCTGCAAACATCGGATTACTGATTTTTTTTATATCATTGACATCATCAAGGGATATGTCGCCACCTACAAGAAATGGCGTTTCTCCATCGTAAGCATCCACGAGCTTACTAATGGAAAGGCTCTCAGACCTATCCGCTCCTTCTTTTGATATAAGGGCAGGTTTGCTTATAGCAAAGAGCAACATATCTGCATGCCCCTCAAACTCATGACATTGTATCAAGTCTTCTGCAGTAGAAACATTTATCTTCTTGATAATCTTCAAGTCTGCGTGTATGTCAGGGTCTACCGTACGACGGAGATTGTCTATCATAAAGACAGATTCCTCACCATCCAACTGCACGTAATCAAGATTGTAATTGTATATTCGGGTTACAATATTCTGAGGCATATCATCAGCAAACGCCCCTACTCTATGCACTTTCTTGCTGTTGTCCTTTATCTCACCGTTATCCCCGATACCCTTTTTAGCATAGTCAGGAATAATGCCAGCCTTTGAAGACACCATACGTACGAACCTCTCATCATCCTTTCGGAATACCAATCCAATCATATCAACGCCCACGCTTTCTACGGCTTTGATATTCTCGGGATCACACATTCCACATACTTTTATTATCATTATAAATTCTATTTTATCGTTAAGCAGCTGCAAATATAACGTTTTCTTTTAAATAACCATTACTGTATACACACAAAAGCGGCACCCCTACATAAATAGAGATGCCACCTTGTGTATGTTTTTACCTAAAATAGGTATCTATTACTTAACGAATTTCTTACCGTTCTGGATAAGGATACCCTTAGCATTGCTATTTACACGCTGACCTGCGAGGTTGTAGATAGGAGCGTTAACATTAAGTTTGTCGGCTGTAACATTGCTGATAGCAGTTACGCCATTTACACTATAGAGGTAACCACTTGACATTTCAGGAGTCTTTGTTCCATCCTTTGCCTCATAGTTAACAAGTGTTCCGTAAACGACAACATCATCACCTACCTTTATTGCATCCTCACTTGTGAACTTCTCATTATTAAGAGATTTAGCACGGAAGATAACTAGTTCGTTAGCTGCCTGACCATCATCAGAGATGTTAAATGTAGCATTACCATACGAAGTGCTAATTTCTTTGATTGAAGAAATCTTACCCTTTACATAAACACTTGCATCAAGTCCCTCGCCAGCAGTAATCAACTCAAGAGCCTTTGCTACAGTGTAAGCTGTCTCAGGAGTATTCTCGATAGATACAACTGGAGTAACTTCAACATCTCCGTAAGATACTTTGATAGTCTTGATACGGCACTGTGCTGTAAATGTCAATACTACTGTTGATGCGTCGCCTGTCCATACTTTCTTTGTGAAAGCACCTGTATCAGGAGTTGGAGCTGTCCATTTGTTGTCATCAGTAAACTCAATGCTCTTGATGTTCTTAGGAGCAGTGAATGTCATTGTACCACCATAGTAACGAAGAGATGTAGCACCGCTTGACATAACAGTCCAAATACGATTAGCATTACTATTTCCTGAAGGAGTTACTTCAAGAGATACGCCATCGATAGTTGCAGTCTTGTTCTCGGTGATGTCTCCATCATGAGTAAGAGTACTACTGTCTTGTCCGTCCTGAGTAGAACCAACAGTGATACCAGGGAACATTGTAAGACCATTGTTCACGAAGTCAAAGGTTACCTCTTCTGCATACGAACCCATTGTCATAAGCAGAGAAGCCAATACGAGTAAAGTTTTCTTCATAATAAATAAAATAAGAAATTAAATAAATAGGTTTTTAATATCTTTTGCAAAGATATACATTTTATCCATACAGAATAAGCGTTTGTGTGTTAAATTTCGGTTAAGAAAGGGGGAAGATACTAAAAAAGGAAGCACTTTTCGGTACTTCCTTCAATATTTGCGAAATATTTATTACATAACAAATATTAGTTTGTAATGCTACAATATCATTTTCTTATGACCTTGTCTGTATATACTTTTCCGTTATTAAAAGTCATTTTGCGGACACTTACACCTTTTTGAGGAGTTGATATTTTACGTCCGTCAAGAGAGAAATACTCTATGCTTTTCACTTCAGAACGCTGTGCAGGAGTTGTTATGCCAGAGGTAAGCACTGGATAATACTCATTAACAGATGTTTCAGCATCAGCATTTTGAGCCTTAACTATTGATTCTACGATTGAATTGAGATAAACTTCAAGGTTTGTGTACCATCCTTTCTCGGTATCTATCGTCTTCAATTGTGCATCACTTGCATCATTTGGATCTAATCCGTTTGCTATTTCCCACTCATCAGGAATACCATCATTATCAGAATCATAACCTGCAGGACGTGTTTCTGATGTCAATGTTGGGAAGCTTGCCGTTGTTGCGTCTTGCTCGGAAGAGGACGGATCGTTAACAACATCTATAATTCCTGCCACTCCAGCATGAGAAGAATTGTATGTTGTAGTACCATTCGTTGCTTCTTCTACATAGCGTACATCTGCTGCATCACGATATAAGCTTGCTCCGCCATACGCCAAAACCTTCTCATAAGCCATCTTTGCGCTATGCGTGGTTACGTCTCCAGCCTCAATAGGCTCATCAAGTTTAATCTTTATACAGTCATTTCCACTTGAATTCTTTACGTAAGTCTGGTCTTCTCCATAATAATGGTTGGTATCCTCCATATAGTATTCACCATTGATGATATTCTTTTTGTCATAGATAACACCCTTCCAGTCGTAGTTTTCTGCGGCACTTCCTGCTGCTGTAACGTAATTTCCGTGGATATAATAACGGCTTGCATAGTTAGGGAAAGGATTATCTCCACCGTTCGAAGCATCAGAGAAAGAGATCTGTGTAACACGAGTTTTATTCGATGTACCCGGACCTGCCTTATAGTAATTGTTTATCATATTGATGTATCCACCACCAGGACCGCCATAGCAACCATTACCATTTCCCCAGTTGTACATTACGCAATTGCGGAAGTCAACACGTTCTGCCTGTATTGCATTTGCATACTTAGTCTTGTCGTATCCTGCCCAATTATAACGTGCGCCATTAAATCTTGGTGCACGGTTGTTTACGTGTGCAATAAAGTTATGATGGAACGAAGCTGGCTTACCTCCCCATATACCGCCATAGCTATGGTCGCCTTTATCATGTCCAGAGTTAAGTCCTTCTGCAAGCATACACCATTGCATGGTGAAATTACGGTTATCATAGAATGATGCAAGCTCATCTATACTCCACGACATTGAGCAGTGATCAAGGATAATATTGTTATGATATCTACCCCATGTAGTGTCTGCACCGTCATTCACATCCTTAACCTGCGAACGGCGGAAGCGTAAGAAACGGATTATTACATTATCGCATTTCGTTAGCACCACTGTGTAGTATCTTAATGTTATTCCATTCCCTGGTGCTGTCTGTCCAGCGATTGTTGTATTTGAAGTAACCGCCAAATCTGACTTCAAGTCAATATATCCGCTTACATCAAATACGATTGTCTTTGGTCCAGATTTCTTTAAAGCCTCACGTAGAGAGCCTGATCCGCTGTCGTTAAGATTAGTAACATGATATACAGTGGTCTTTCCGTCGGTACCTCGACCACCTGTTGTAGTATAACGCGCATAGCCTTCTGCTCCTGGAAAAGCAGGAACTTCACTCTGCGCCATTGCCACTGTTGATAATGCAAGGGCAAAGATTGTTGAATAGAACTTTCTCATTCTCTATTAATATTTATCTGTTTATTTGATTAGATAGTATTAATTGTATCGTATTTATGTCGTTTTAAATAGTATGCAAATATACATCTTATTATTATAAAGACAAAAAAACGGCATAAAGTTTAACACTTATACCGCTTTTTATCTATATATTTTTTATAAAAGTGTCTATGTTATTACAGGGCTTCTGTTTATTTGTTCAGAGCATTAACGTCATATCCCATCTTCTCCATTTCGAGAGATGCCCAGATGAAAGGTCCTACTCCCTTACCATCGTTGTTGCGGATTGGCTCACTGATGTAATACTCGAAAGAACCGTCTCTGCGCTTGTTCTCTTTTACTTTTGGTGCTGCTTTCAACACTTTTGCACTAACACCAGGACCAAGACCTGATACTTCGCAACAGTTTGTAAGCGAGATTGTCCTGTCGTCGTTTACTTTGATGAAGTTGCTTAGTATACCTTTGTAACCCTTGATGCCTGCTTCTTTGAGCTTTGCATCAAAGTATCCGAGGCGTGCCCCCTTAAGCAAAACGTATGTAAACATTGAAGATGCTGTTGCTTCAAGATAGTTGCGCTTGTCTTTAACATCCATCACGTCATACCACAGACCTGTTTTCTTGTCCTGATACTTTACTGTTTTCTTCATTACATCGTTCAACATCTCGATAAGGGCAGTACGATTTTTGTAGCTCTCTGGCATAGCATCGAGCACCTCAAGTATAGCCATAGCGAACCATCCCTGTGCACGAGCCCACGTATGTTGTGAGAGTCCTGTATCTTTATTTGCCCAGAACATATCGCCCGTCTCGTCCCATGCGTGTTTCCACAAACCTGTTTTCTCGTCGTATGTTCTATTGTATGTCTTTGAAATCTGTGCGAAAGTATCATCATAATACTTAGTTGCCTTCTTCTCACCCTTTAGCACAGGAGCCGCCATAGTATAGAATGGATGTCCCATGTATACACCATCGAGCCACACTTGATAGGCATAAATTGCCTTATGCCACCACACACCGTCTGTGGTACGTGGTTGTTTTTCGAGTTGTTTGAATATCGTTTTGAGTGCTATCTCGTATTTCTTTTCTGGGAAAAGTTGGTTCATACGGAGCAAGAAACGTGCAGGTCGTGTGTTGTCAAGGTTAAAGGCACTGTAGTCGTAACCCGTGATATTTCCCTTTTCGTCTATCATCTTTGCAGGATATTGCTTAAGATAATTGATGATATTCTCGTCTTTGCACGACTGGTAAGCATCGAGAAGCGACTCAAGTTCAATACCTGTTACGTAGCCCCACTTAGGGTTCTTTGCGAAGTCGAGATAGCGTGGATCTGGATTACGCTGTATCTCAGACATTGCCATCCACTGACTGTATGTCTTGTATGGTGCCTCTGAGAGAACCTGCGAACCATTTATCTTCAGGTTATTGAAGTTAGGTTGGTCAGTCTGACCTGTGATGTAAACTGGTTTACCATATACTCCGTTGAAGGTACAGTTGGTGAGATTGATGTTGTGGATAGTGTTGATATTATCAAAACCTACTATCATCACACCATACTTACTCTTCTGACAAGTTACGTTTTCCATATATACATTGCGCACAGTTGGATAGAAACCGCGGCGTCCCACCTCTTTTGGCTCATAGTTAGTGTTGATTTTTAACACGGTTTCACCACACTGACCTACTGTTACATTACGGAAATAAACATTCTCGATGATACCTCCACGACACGAATTCGTCTTAATTCGTAGCACGCGGTCTAGGTCTGGGCTATCCATAGTACAGTTTTCTACAAACACATTGCTGCATCCGCCTGATATTTCAGAACCGAGAACCACACCGCCATGTCCATCTTTCATGTCGCAATTACGTATGATAATGTTCTTGCTAGGACGACCTGCATACTGTCCTTTACCACCCTCACGACCGTCTTCATTACGTCCGCTCTTGATGGCAATACAGTCGTCGCCTGTGTCAAAGATACAGTTTTCGATAAGTACATTCTCACATGACTCCGGGTCACAGCCGTCTCCGTTAGGGCCGTGGTTCTCTACATGCACACGTCTAACTGTAATGTTCTTACTCAATAATGGGTGCATAACCCAGAATGGGGAGCGTATCATCTTTACGCCTTCTATGAGGATACCATCACACTGGTTAAGGTTTACGGTCTGTGGGCGCAATCCTTTCCAAGGACCAAACACACGGTCTTTTACAGGAACGCCGTCTTCTGCCATCTTCAGCAGGTCGGCACGTCCACCTGGATTCTGTTGTTTCTCCTTCACCTCTATATCACGGCTCTTTGGCGTCTTACCACTCATGAGCCACCATGTATCGTCAGAGCCGTTACCATCAATAACTCCCTCGCCAGTGATAGCCACGTCAGTCTCCTTGAAAGCATATATAAGCGGTGAATAGTTTATGCAGTCGAGTCCCTCCCAACGGGTCTCCACGAGAGGATAGAGAGCTCTGTCGAACTCAAAGAAAAGAGTTGCATTCTTTTCGATTACGAGATTTACATGACTACGTAGACGTATTGCTCCCGTCTTCCATGTTCCAGCAGGCACAACCACCTTACCGCCTCCTGCCTTTGAGCAGGCTTCGATAGCCTTATTTATTGCTTTCTGGTTCTTTGCCGCCGTGTTCTTCAGCGACGCACCGTATTTGGTGATGCTGAAAGTGCGGTCAGGAAACTTCGGCTCTCTAATGCTCTGCTCCACTTGCTTATACTCTGTGTCCCAAACAGATGCCATCATAGCCATTGGGAAAAGCAAGCTCAGCAGTAAAAATACATTTAGCTTTTTCATAAATTTTTGTTCGTATTTATCGGTTTTAATTGTTTTCATACGTTTAAACAAACCATGTTTTCCACTTGTTCTTCATGGCTTAGGTTTACGATTAGCTTTTTCAAAAGTAGTTAATACTATTTGAAATTTCTGCAAATATACATATAAATATATATAAACCCCGCATGAGAAGAAGAAAAATATGGAATATTTGCAAATTAAACAATATACAAAAACTTTGTAACCATAGGAGATAAGCTGAAGCACAACCCTTATTTCACTAAATATAAGTTTTATTTCTTTAGACAAAGACTTTATTCCATTAAATAAAGATTATATTCCGATTTTAAATACACCCTTACGATGTTTTATCCATATAGTCAAAATGTTAAAAATCACAATTTTGCAAATTATTTCTTGCATATTTCATTGCAATAGCATATATTTGTCGAACTTATTTATGATTTCGCCATTTACGAAATCGCATGAGGTTGGTTGCATCCTGCGCCAACCTCTTTTGCATTTCGGTTATAATGGCAAGTATTAAGCCTATATTCTGATAATATGAAAAGCTACGCTACCATACTCCCACTTATCATTGCATCCATGCTCTATATATCGTGCGAAAAGCCTATCCTCGAAGATGACGGCAAGAAAACCGATAAGGAAACTAACGATAACAATAACAAGAGCGACAACAACAATAACGGCAACAACGACAAAAATGGCGACAATGGCGGATGGATAAACGACGATAAGGACAAAGATACGGGGAACGATGATGGAAATGCTACATACGAGGCATGGACAGACGGCAACAAAATAAACGTAACATATTTCATCAATAACGCCGAAGACGATGATGCCGTATGGGTAAAAGGGTATATCGTGGGCTGCGCAACATCGAGCGGAGGCTATAAGTTTACATTTGAGCCGCCGTTTGAATACAACACGTCTATCCTCCTCTCCGACAATAAGAACGAACAGGATAAGACTCACACTATAACAATACAACTAAAAAGTGGCTCTGACCTTAGGGAAGAGCTGAACCTAAAAGATAATCCAGAACTGCATAAAAAGAAGATTTCGATCTACGGATATAAGACTTCCTATCTAAAACGCCCAGGCATGAAAGACGTTCTGGACTATGAATGGGAATAGCAGAATAGGGAAAATAAATGGTTAAAAAAGCATTTAAAAGACAAAAATTTGCTCAAACGAACAAATATTTATAAATTTGCAACGCTTATATGTCCGACACAACACAACGTCAGGATATGCATATCACATACAGATAATAACAAATTAAAATTTTAAGCCTATAGAAACATCATTTACTTCACTAAAAATTGAATTAAAATGATAAGATTAAATGAAATGACCGACGAGCAGTTGGCATTGTCATACGCAAGCGGAAACAATCAGGCTTTCGATTTGTTATTGTCTCGCAACCAATCGAAATTGTTTTCATATATCCTTTTTGTCGTCCACGAACAGGATTTGGCAAATGATATCTTTCAAGAAACCTTCGTTAAGGTTATCACTAAGCTGCAAGAAGGCAAGTATGTCTGCTCGGGCAAGTTCTCTGCATGGATCATGAGAATAGCTCATAACGTGATTATGGACTGGTATCGCGATGTAAAAATACAGAACATCGTTGACACCCAGGATAATAATGACCTCTCCAACCTTAGTCTTGACAGAAACTTTGACCCAAACATCGAGGACCAATACGTTAATGAACAGGTGCTTAGCGACGTGAAGAAAATCATGAATCTACTACCGCCGATACAGCGCGAGATAGTGTTCATGAGGTTCTATCAGGAGATGTCGTTCAAGGAAATTGCCGAAACCACGGGTGTTAGCATAAACACTGCATTGGGCAGAATGCGCTATGCCATACTCAATATGCGGAGAATGGCAAAGAGAAACAAGATGACTTTAGACGTGCAGTTCCTTTAAACTCCGTATTTTCGCTAAAGGATCTGCAGCCCCAAATACATAGCTACCGCTGACAAGTATATCTGCGCCTGCCTTTACAAGGCGTGGTGCCGTGTCGGCTTGTACACCTCCGTCTATCTCAATAAGGGCATGAGAGCCTGTCTCAGCAATGAGTTTCTTCAGGTTTTTCACCTTATCTATCGTGCCTTCGATAAACTTTTGTCCGCCAAAGCCTGGGTTCACGCTCATCAGCAGCACCATATCAACATCCTTAATAACGTCTTGGAGCATTGATACAGGTGTGGACGGGTTCAGGGTAACGCCAGCTTTCATGCCAGCATCATGTATCTCCTGTATGGTACGGTGCAGATGCAAGCATGCTTCATAATGAACATTCATCATCATTGCTCCAGTTTTTGCCGTGCGCAAGATATACCGTTCAGGTCGCTCAATCATGAAATGCACATCGAGAGGCTTTGTACAAATCTTTGCCACTGCATCTATTACAGGAAAGCCAAAGGAGATATTCGGCACGAAATTCCCATCCATTACATCAAGGTGAAGCCAGTCTGCATCACTTTTATTAATCATTTCCACCTCGCTACGCAGGTTCAAAAAGTCTGCTGCAAGTAACGAGGGAGATACCATTGTTGCCATCAGTGAATTACTGTTTATATTTTCCTTAAATCTTAGTTCAAGCAATATGATGTCATTCTTCCATTTATGTTCATCACTCTATACGTATAAGCTATCGCACGTATTATATCAAGTGTTCTTTTAGCCGGTTGGGCCTCCTCTGAAGTAAAATGTTTCATAGGCATAATCTTAATATTTAGGCGTGTTCTAAAAATTCCACGCATTATTAAATTCTATTTTGA
>CAVKAH010000079.1:0-10136 GCA_963654095.1 Oscillospiraceae bacterium | reverse complement strand
TACTCTTTGTGTCTTTTTGCTTTTATCCGGCATCTTTTTCGTCCTTCTTCAGTCACATAGCCCGCTATGCTCCTTCAGAAAGACATAAAAATCTACTCGACTAAAATTCAAAAAGACATCAAAGGTAATTTTTAGAACCCGCCTATAGAATATCCTTCGTGGAGTGGTGGTAATCGGTAAATGAGTGGGAAATAATCTGTTGGGATAGATAAAAAACGAGGGCGGTAAATGACCGCCCTCAACCAACACAAAAACTAAACTAGACTTAATTATACAAATAAAGACTTTCACAAGCCCTCATTTGTCGTTGCAAATATACTAAAAGTATTTTATTGTACTACAGGTTTTGCAAAAAAAATGCAGTTTGAGGGTTAATATGTGTTAATTTGTAGTATTTTGCAACAAAATGTTGTCTAAAATCACCATAGCAGCCATAGCTTCTACGATAGGAACAGCTCTTGGAAGGACGCATGGGTCATGTCTTCCGTGAGCCTTAAAAATCACTTCGTTGTTATTTTTGTCGACAGTTTGTTGCTTCTTTAATATTGTTGCCACTGGTTTAAAAGCAATGTTGAAGAATATATCATTGCCATTACTAATGCCTCCTTGTATGCCGCCACTATTGTTCGTCTTGGTTTTTATGGTTCCGTGGTCGTTATAGAAAGCGTCGTTAATCTCGCTTCCTTTTTTATTAGCAGCGTCAAACCCGATACCAAATTCAATGCCTTTTACTGCATTTATTCCAAGCATGGCATATCCCAAACGTGCATTTAACTTATCAAACTCAGGCTCTCCCAATCCTACTGGGCATCCTTTTATTACGCATGTTATAATACCTCCGATGGTGTCGCCTTCCTCTTTAACTTTTGTGATTAGGGCTTCCATCTCCTTTGCTTTTTCTATATCGGGACATCTTACGACATTGTTTTCGGCAACAGTCAAATCATATTTCGTGTAGTCGTCAGTAAGTTTTATATTTCCTACTTTCGACGTATAGGCATTAATCTCTATGCCCCTTTCTTTGAGAGCCAGTTTTGCAAGAGCTCCCCCCACACACCTGCTTATTGTAATACGTGCAGAGGAACGTCCCCCTCCTCGATAATCTCTGATGCCATATTTCTGCTGATAAGTAAAATCTGCATGCGAGGGTCTGAACAAGTCTTTTATATTGCTGTAATCGTTAGAGTGCTGATTAGTGTTTCTTACGATAAAGCCAATAGGACAACCTGTTGATTTCCCTTCGAATACGCCACTTAGCAGTTCCACCTCGTCGGCTTCGTTTCTGCTTGTCGTGATACTGCTTTGTCCAGGACGTCGACGGTTAAGTTCTTTTTGGATAAAATCCATATCGATGTCTATGCCAGCAGGCATACCATCAACTACACCGCCTACAGCCGTGCCGTGGCTTTCTCCGAAGGTAGTAAGGGTAAATATGTTGCCAAAGGAGTTTCGCATATTTAGAATAGTTAATTAATGGCAGTGTCCGCAACCGCCTTCACAACCGCTTTCGCATCCACCGTTATGTCCGCTGCAGTCGCCGCCACAACCTTCGCATCCACCGCCGCATCCGCCGCTCAGTTGGTTAATCATGTTTTGTATTTCTTCGTTAGATGCAACTCTTGACTCAATGATAGAACCTTTGAAGTGTAGGGCTTTTCCTGCGAGTGGGTGATTGAGGTCTACTTTAACTTTAGTATCTCCAATCTCTACAACTTTTCCTGGGAAACGTTGTCCGTTCTCGTTCTGTAGTGGTATGATAGCATCAACGAAGATATGCTCTTCATCCAGTTTTCCATCTATACAGAACATTTCTTTGTCGAGATCTAGCACACGTTCTTCTTCGTGTTCTCCGTAAGCCTGCTCTTTGGTGAGTGAGAAATCAAACTCTTCGCCTTTCTGTAGACATTCTACGCTCTTTTCAAAGTCGTCAAGAGCCAGTCCCATACCACTAATAAATACGAAAGGTCTTGTTTCGGTAGCCTCTTCAATCATGTTCTCAGTGCCGTTTTCGTTAGTGTATAGCTTATAAGCTACGGCAATGTACTTATTTGTCTTTTCTTCCATTTTATAATTATATATAATCTTAGGGCGTGTTCTAAAAATTCCACGCGTTATTAAATACTATTTTGACGGATATGCTCTTTGTTTTTTGGGGTTTTTCCAGCATCTTCTTCGTCCTTCTTCGGTCGCATAGGCCGCTATGTTCCTTCAGAAAGACAGAAAAATCTGCTCGACTAAAATTCAAAAATACATCAAAGGTAATTTTTAGAACCCGCCTTAAACCAAATATCACGTCAAAGGTACAACAAAAAAGTTGATTATAAGGAATAAATAAGTCAAAATTGTGATACGCTGCCTAAAACGAGGTTTGTTCGTTCATGACAAATACCAATGGCGGACTATTCTCTTATATATATAATAAGGTGTAAATTATGATGTTAGTTATAATAGCTGCAGTTTTACAAATTGTTGTTACAAACGTGTTAATATGAAAAGCTTTTAATGAATATATACTTGACGTATGTCAAAAATACTGCTGTTAACGCAAACAGACTAACAAAAATCATTGTTGGAATATATTTTTGATATACCTTTGCAATGTCAAAAGGATAAAAAAGCTATCTTTGAGATATGAAATATAGTTTTAAAAGGTAAAAAGACAATATTAAAAGGATAACATTAAAAGGATAACAGGTGGCGGTGATTCGTGAGAAAAGAACCAAAAACCACTAGTATTAATTAAAAAGAAAAGGATTATGAAAAGATTGTTTTTAACAGTTATGGCAGTGCTCAGCATGACCATGACATTTGCGGAGAACGAAGAGTTGAACACAGTAAGCAATGCCAATGCCTACAAGATGTCTGTAAACTACGACAAGTTGGCTGATGCTCTTGATCTGTCTTTCGACCAGTTGGAAGCCGTTCAGGACATTCATTCAGAATTCTGTGCAAACATGATGAATGCCGGAAGTGCTAATGCCAGCGAGCGTCAGGCTATGGTAAAAGAGGCTTTGGCAAAGGATTTGAAGCATATGCGTAGTGTGCTTACAAGTGATCAGTATCACACTTACTTGAAGTTGCTTAATGCAACGATAGTAAATCGCGGTTTGAATAAGTAAACATTGAATATAATTGTATTAAGAGGTGTTAGCAAGCAAGACTTGTTGACACCTTTTTTTTGTATAGTAAACTTTGTAGTGTCGATTATTATTGCTTATATTTGCAAGATATGAAAAAACAGATGATAAATAAATCTATCATGACTTTGCTCCTCGTGGTCAGTATTAGTATGACGGCATGGGCGCAACGTGCAGACTATTCAAAGATGTCGCATATGGTGAGGCGTGCCGTTGCAGACGTTAGAGTATGGCATCAGAGTAGCAAGACAAAGGCTAAAGGCGTTCAGACATTAACAGGAGGAACATTGTGTGCCTTTGTAAGGATAAGCGGAGACGGCTACAAAGTGCTTGCATCAAAGGGATGCAAGGCTCTTGCGCAGTTTGGGGATATATACATCGCCGACATACCATTGGATAGTCTTTCTTCTTTGTCGTTAAACAAAAGCGTGGAGCGTATAGAAGCTTCTGTGTGCAATTCCCTCACTATGGACACTACAGCGATAATCGTGGATGCAGCAAAGGTGTATAGCGGAGAAGGTCTGCCGCAGGCATATACTGGCAGTGGGGTAGTGTTAGGGTCGATGGATGTGGGGTATGACCTGACGCATCCAGATTTTTACGACAGACAGATGACTGCCACGAGGGTACGCCGCTTCTGGGACCAGTTGTCGCCAGATAGTCTGAGCAGTACGCTATACGTTGGTGCCGACTATCGTACGGAAACGGATATCTTGAATTATGCCCACTCCTTTGATGCTGCGATAGAAACCCATGGAACATACACCCTTGGTATTGCGACAGGTACAGGCTACGATACACCTTATCAAGGCATAGCCCCAGATGCCGACCTCTGTTTGGTTAGTAATGCCGTGAACAGTAATATATCCTGCATTCCTCCACAATTATATTATAAGTACACTTCAGCCACTGATGCCCTTGGCTTTAAGTATATCTTCGACTATGCGCAAGAGGTGGGCAAGCCGTGTGTTATATCATTTAGCGAGGGTAGTAGCGACCGTGTTGATGGCGACCAACAACTGTATTACGAAGTACTTGCTTCGATGACGGGCAAGGGTCGTATCCTCGTGGCAAGTGCAGGGAACTGTGGCTATTATAATACATATTTGCGTAAACCAGCGGGGAAGGGTAGTGATGGAGTATTTCTGGAAAAAAGCCTCTCAAACTATTATCTTACGGCATTGTCGGGAAAGCCTTTTACCATCAAACTCACGGCATACGAACAAAGTGAAGGGGAGGATGTACAATGTGTTAGCGTAGAAATCCCTACTTCGTCGGTAGTTTCTTCTGTAGATTCCTTATTGACAGGCGTGTTTGAAGCCTATGGTGAAGAGATAACCTACGAGCTACAAGCTTATCCGTCTACCCTTGGAGACGCTGCTATGGCTTATGATATAGCTTTCAGCAAGAGTAATAAAGAGCGCATAGCGCATACATTGTCGGTAGAAGTTGTGGGCATTGATGCCGATGTGCAGCTGTTTAGCAATGGCATGGTATTCCTGACGAGCAAGCTAAACAGTAATCTAAGCGGAGGAGAGTCGAGTCATAACGTGCTCTGTCCTTCCACTTCGCCAGCCGTAATATCAGTAGGAGCCACATCTTACCGTGATTGTTATATAGACAAAGACGGAAAACTGGTAAGAAACAATTGGGGATTAAACGGCGAGCGAGCAGACTATTCTTCAATAGGACCGACTGTTAGCGGATTGATGAAGCCCGATGTGGTGGCTCCAGGCACGTTGATAAGAGGTGCAATGAGCAGTTTCTATACTCAGGACAGGTTTGCAAACGCAATACTGTCGTATTCTTATTACAACGACAGATGTTACTCTTGGTTTGCAGATATGGGCACCTCGATGTCGGCACCCGTAGTGGCAGGAACGATAGCCCTATGGCTTCAAGCCAATCCGCAGCTCACTACGGAGCAGATAATGCAAATTTTTTCAGAAACATGTCGTCGTCATGATGGAAAACTGCAGGGAGAGAAAGATGCAGAATACGGATATGGCGAGATAGATGCCTATGCAGGATTGCTTAAGGTGCTTAGCCTTGACGGCATAAAGGAATTGTCTCTTGCCAATCCAACCGCCTTGTCGGTTGTATTAAGGAAAGACAAAACCTTAGAATTCGTTGCAGATAACGAAGAGTCATGTGCGGACAATCTGAGGGTGTCGGTATATTCTTTATCAGGCAACAAACTGTTAGAACGCCAGTTGATGCTTTCTTGTGGCAAGGCGAATCTATCGCTGAACGGTCTGCCATCAGGAGTCTATGCCATTCAAACCACATCTGCTCATAAATCACATACGGGATCAGTGTTGATAAGGTTAGGGGAATGAAGTTTTTACCACTAACAACTTTTAGGTATTTAGCAGAAACCCTAATTTTAGGTATTGCGACATCTCGTAATATGTTATACCTTTGCAAACGTAAAACAAAGGATAGTAAATCCTTTAAAGGATAAGTAAATCCTTAATGATTACGATTTCAAAACTAATAATATACGAGAAAAGAAATGAAGAAGACATTGGTTGTATATGGTTCCTCAACAGGAACGTGCCAGGGAATAGCCGACAAGATTGGTGCAATAAGGCGAATCTTTTTGTAACACACACATACATACGGATGCCATGCCACATGATAAATGTCAATGTGGGTAGGCTCTTCTGTTAGGATTAGGCACCCGCAACAATAGTTTCCTGTGGATGACTGCCAATTTGAGGAGTGTTGGGGAACTCGCTTGCGGGTGGCTGCCTAATAAGAATAGGATAAAGACAATAAACGTGTACCAATAAATAATGAAAACGAAATTTTAGTCAAAATAAATATACATATTAAAAATTATCATCAGATAAAAATTCATAATGTTTTTGTATTATATAATCATGTCGGACCCGCTGTGAAGCCAGTCCGACATGTTTTTTTTCTGATACAAGCAAGTATCTTGCCCACTTGTCGCCCATATCCTTTTGTTCCCCAATACTCATCCTCTTGTTCTCATAGTACCATCTTTGCGTTATAAAAAGATACGGCTAACGATGGCTAAAGTATATTTTCAGATATGCTCAGGTGTATTCTGACGTGCCATAAGCTATATTTTAGAACCCGCCTTAATCGTTTTTTTAATAAAAATATCATTCAGGTTGCACCGAAAACAGATAATTCTTTGTATCTTTACACGCCCTTTAGCATAAGCGCATGCCAAAGGATACACCACGTGGAAATAAAAATAACAATATAAATGCATTTTAAATGGAAATACGAACCACCTACACCACAGCAGGAAAGAGACGCAAAAAGGCTGGTTGAGAACCTGAAAATCAGCTTTCCGCTTGCCCTTATAATGGTAAAACGCGGAATAAAAGAAGAAGATGCGAAGAGGTTTTTTCATCCCCAACTTACAGAGTTGCACGACCCATTCCTTATGAAGGATATGGATAAAGCGGTGGAAAGGCTCAATGCAGCCATGGGACGAAAAGAGCGTATCATGGTGTATGGTGACTATGATGTGGACGGATGCACGGCAGTGGCACTCGTCTACAAATTCTTGCAACAATACTATTCAAACATCGACTACTACATTCCCGACCGCTACGACGAGGGGTATGGGGTAAGCCGTAAGGGTATTGACTCTGCCAAAGAAATGGGTGTAAAGCTCATTATCATACTCGATTGCGGAATAAAGGCTATACAAGAAATAGAGTATGCCAAGAGCCAAGGCATTGATTTCATTATCTGCGACCATCATGTGCCAGACGAAATAATGCCGCCAGCCGTAGCCGTACTGAACCCTAAAAGAGAGGACGACAATTATCCGTTTAAGCATCTTTGCGGATGCGGTGTAGGCTTTAAGTTCATGCAGGCATTTGCCAAAAACAATGGCATACCATTCTCTATGCTCATTCCGTTACTTGATTTCTGTGCGGTAAGTATAGCGGCAGACATCGTGCCCGTAACTGGAGAAAACAGAATTATAGCTTATCACGGACTGAAACAGTTGAACCAAAACCCGAACATAGGTCTTAAGGCTATTATAGACATTTGTGGACTGAACGGCAGAACATTGTCGATGAGCGACATCGTATTCAAAATAGGGCCTCGCATTAACGCTTCTGGAAGAATGGAGAACGGAAGAGAGAGCGTAGACCTACTCGTTGAAAAGGATTTTGCCGCTGCTCTCGACAAGGCAAAGCACATAAACGAATATAATGAGCAGCGAAAAGACATCGACAAGCAGATGACTGAGGAAGCCAACCATATCGTGTCGCGATTGGAAAGTCAGCAGAAACATTCGAGCATCGTATTGTATGACGAGAACTGGAAGAAGGGTGTGATAGGCATAGTGGCATCAAGGCTCACCGAAATATATATAAGACCAACCGTGGTGCTTACGAAAGACGGCGACATAGCCACGGGGTCGGCACGCAGCGTGGCAGGCTTCGACATATATTCGGCTATAAAAAGCTGTCGCGATTTGCTGATGAACTTTGGCGGACATACCTATGCCGCAGGACTTACGCTTAGATGGGACGATGTGAAACTCTTTAGGGAGAGATTCCAAAAATACGTGGATGAGCATATCCGTCCGGAACATACCGAGGCTGCACTCGACATAGATGCAATGGTAGACTTTAAGGATATCACGAAGAAGATGCATTCTGAACTAAAGAAATTTGGACCTTTCGGACCAGGAAACCCTAAGCCTTTGTTCTGTACGACAGGCGTTTACGACTTTGGTACAAGTAAGGTAGTGGGTAGAGAACAGGAACATATAAAGCTTGAACTCGTAGACTCCAAGTCGAACAACGTTATGAACGGCATCGCCTTCGGGCAAAGTGCATCGGCGAGATATATCAAGTCGAAAAGAAGTTTCGATATAGCTTACACTATCGAAGACAATGTGTTCAAGCACAATGAAGTGCAATTACAGATAGAAGATATCCGTCCGTGCGAGAGCAACAATAGTCAGCAGGAGTAAACAAAGCGGCATTAAGAAAGTTTTTTGAGTGGAAGTAGACAAGTATCTTGATATTCTGAAGACATATTGGGGTTATCCCGACTTCAGAGGAATACAGCGCGAGATAATAGAAAGCATCGGTGAGGGGAAAGATACACTCGGACTGATGCCGACAGGAGGAGGTAAGTCGATAACCTTTCAGGTGCCAGCCCTCGCCATGAAAGGTGTGTGCATAGTGATAACACCCCTTATTGCGCTGATGAAAGATCAGGTGGATGCCCTCAGAAAAAAGAATATCAAAGCCTACGCCATCTATGGCAGTATGCACAGGGAAGAAATACTTACCGTGCTCGACAATGCCGTGCTTGGAGGCGTCAGCCTGCTATATGTATCCCCCGAAAGACTCTCGTCGGAACTCTTTCAAACAAAGCTGCGCCACATGCAGGTAAGCTTCATCACCGTAGACGAAGCCCATTGCATCAGCCAGTGGGGGTACGACTTCCGTCCTTCGTACCTCGCAATATCGCAAATCAGGAAGATAAAGCCCCAAGCACCCATACTCGCACTCACGGCAACAGCCACCCCCGCCACGATAGACGATATTCAGAAGCAGCTCGCATTCAAGGAAAACAATGTGTTCCGAATGAGCTTTGAGCGAAAGAACCTTGCATATATCGTGCGCACAACAGACGATAAACTTTGCGAGGCGATACACATTCTCAACTCGGTGGAGGGTAGTAGCATAATATATACCCACAACAGGGAGAAGACAAAAGAGATGGCTCGGATGCTCAATGAGCAGGGGATAGCAGCCACATTCTATCATGCTGGTCTTGACCCAACGGTGAGAGATGATCATCAAATGTTATGGCAAGAGGGCAAAGTGAAGGTTATTGTGGCGACAAATGCCTTTGGTATGGGTATTGATAAGGCTGACGTTAGAACCGTTATCCATGTGGATTGTCCCGACTCGATAGAGGCTTACTTTCAGGAAGCGGGGCGTGCTGGCAGAGACGGGAAGAAGGCTTATGCCGTGTTGTTGCGTAATGATGAGAAAGACAGAAACGTACTTGAACAAAGGGTGAAGAATACTTTCCCCGACAAAGACTATATAAAAGAGGTGTACGAACATGTGGCATACTTTCTGCAAATTGGGGTGGGGAGTGGCTACGGATATACGTTTGAATTCAAGATAGAACAGTTCTGCCAATATTTCAAACACTTCCCTATAAGGCTCAAGTCGGCACTTAAGATACTGCAAATGTCGGGATACCTTGAATATGACGAGGACGATGACATGCCGTCAAGGATGAGGTTTCTGCTGGATAGAGATGAGTTATACAGGGTAAGGGAGCTTTCCGACAATGAGAACAACGTGATAATAGCCACACTCAGATGCTATTGCGGATTGTTTGCAGACTATGTATTTATAAGCCAGAAAGTAATTTCTCGTGAGGCAGGTGTAGACGAAAACGAAGTGTATCAAATTCTTAAGAGGCTTACCAAACGACATATTATCAGCTTTATACCGGGAAAGAAAGTTCCGCATGTGAAATATCTGCAGAACAGAGTTACGACAGACGAGCTGTATATTCCTCGAAATGTGTATGAACAGCGCAAAAAGCTCTTTGAAACACGTATTCAGGCGATGGCGCAGTATATTGAAAACGATGGTATGTGTCGCAGCAGACAGTTGCTAAGTTATTTCGGAGAGATGAAGAAAGACAACTGTAACCAATGTGATGTGTGCATAGCAAACAACAGAAACACTAAGCAACAGGCACAACAACGTGAAGAGATACGACGCAAAATCATAGACCTGCTGGATGACGGCGAAGAACATCCTGCATCCGAACTGGCACACTTTAATGATGCAAACGGCGTGTTTGAAAGTGTAATAATGGAAATGATGAGCAACGAAGAGGTAGTGAACTGCAACGGGAAGTTGGCTCTCGTGAAATAAAAGTGGGGCTTATATGACAAAAGTTGCACATTTAAAAACAAAATGAGCGGTATTGCTGTCATATTATTGCTATTTTAAT
>CAVKAH010000078.1:0-10230 GCA_963654095.1 Oscillospiraceae bacterium | reverse complement strand
CAGCAGGGAAAAGCTCATATACAAGCTTTAAATAGGCATCATCGGCATTTACTTGCACATCACCAAAGAAGCCTGTCTTCACCATTGCATAGCAAACAACACCAGGAATGATATATATTGCAACATCAAGTATCTTTAGCCAACCAGTAAGATTAGTGCCTTTCTGTCCCTCACTTAGGCTTCTTGCTGCAAGCACAGGCTGCACCATCGACTGGTCGGTACACCAGAACCACACTCCCATAATAGGATAACCAAGGAGGATAGGCAACCAAGGATAACCAGGGTCGCTATTTGGTTGGAACAAGTTCCAGTAGCTTGAAGGCACAACATCTGGGTTGGCGAGTATCGACACACCTTGCGAGAATGACTCTCCACCAAGTTTCCAGATACCTACAACGGTAAGTGTGGCAGAGACCAATATCAGTAGCACCATCTGGTAAACGTTGGTATAAGCCACAGCCTTTAGTCCGCCGAGCATAGTAAAGAACGCTGAGATGGCGAGTAACAGCAATGCAGACATCCACATCGGCATGCCGAACACCTGGCGGATTATTATTCCTCCAGCAAAAAGCGTAAGGGCAAGCCATGAGATGAGTATCGTGATGATGGTGTACCACGCAAGGATATTACGTGTGGAGTCGCCAAAACGCAAGCCCATAAACTCTGGAAGAGTGGATATCCCCGTGCCGAGATAACGCGGTGCAAACACAAAGGCAAGCAGAGCGATAAACACAAAAGCATACCAGGCATAGTTTCCTGATACTATACCACAAGAGAAACCAGCACTTGCCGAAGCGATAAGCATCGACGGTCCTACATTTGTTCCCCACATAGAGAAACCGATATGATGCCAACGCAGGGAGCGACTGGCAAGAAACATATTACTACTTTTCTTTGCCTTTGAACTTGCCCACATTCCGATGATGAGCAATATTATAAAATAGGCAGCAAGAATTATCCAATCAAGGGTATCAAGATTATTTGTTTTCATAAGCTAGGGTGGGTATGGTTATTCCTCATCAGTTCCTTAGCAACGGCAACGGCAGAGTTGGCATTGTCGCTATAGCCGTCAGCACCGATTTCATCAGCGAAGTTTTGTGTTACCGGTGCACCTCCCACCATCACCTTAACGTCATCACGAATGCCAGCCTCTTTCAAAGCATCTATAACATCCTTCATATAAGTCATGGTGGTAGTGAGCAAAGCACTCATGCACAAGATGTCGGCATGATAGTCCTTTACAGCCTGAACGAACACGTCGCTCGGCACGTCGATACCGATATTCTTCACTTCAAAGCCACAACCCTCAAGCATTGAGGCAACGAGGTTCTTACCAATATCATGCAAGTCGCCCTTCACCGTACCGATGACAATTCTGCCTAGTGTGGTGGAAGCCTGACCAGCAAGCAATGGCTTAAGTATCTCGAGAGCCGACTTCATGGCACGTCCTGCCATAAGGAGCTGCGGTACGAAAGCCTTTCCGTCTTGGAAATTCTGTCCCACCTGACTCATGGCACGTATCATCTGTCCGTTGATGATATCCTGCGGAGCGACACCTTCGTCAAGGGCACGCTTTGTGGCATCAGCTGCCTTGTCGCCTTTTCCTGCAAGGATGGCATCGTAAACCTCCTCTGCAGCACTTCCATTCTGCTGTTGTGCTGCAGGAGCCGCATCGTGGTCGATACCACAAGAGCACTTTTCTTTATGACTGTCGTGATCATGAACCGATGGCTCAGAGTTATCTGATTGTTCTGACGTTTCGTGTTTCTTTGATTGAGCATTATCAGAGTGGTCAGGAACGTTCAGTTCATAACTACTTCCTTCTCCAGGGTGATGAGGAGTAACATACAATCCCTCCAACGGCTCTACGAGTTTTGCTATCTCACGGATATGAGTATCATCCGTGCCGCAGCAACCACCAACAACATTCAGTAGATGAGCCTCAACGATAGGCCACAGTTCAGCCTGCATCATCTTTGGCGTATCATTGTAGTGTCCTTTCTCGTCAGGCAATCCTGCATTAGGGAAGATACTTATATAATAGTTGGTCTCGGCAGCCATTCGCTGAATTATAGGAGCCATCTTTGCAGCATTAAGTGAGCAGTTGAGACCTACAGAGAATACGCTGTCATCATTGAGCGTCTTCACGAAGTCTGCCACAGACTGTCCCAACATATTATATCCATTACTACTTGCTACAGTAAAGCTCATCATAACAGGCAGTCTACGCTGCTTCTTCAGCATCACCTCCTTGCAGCACAACAGAGCAATCTTGGCATTCTCTATATCAAAGATTGTCTCTATCAAGATGGCGTCAACACCACCATCGAACAAAGCTTCTATCTGTTCATAGTAAGCATCATGAAGAATCTGCTTATTAAACTCAGCACTCTCTCCTATAGACAATGTCTTTGCAGTAGGGCCAACACCACCAAGCACATAGCGAGGTTTGCGAGGGTTCATAAGAGTATAGGCATCAGCCTCTTTCCTTGCCAACCTTGCAGCCTCAAGGTTTATCTCCCTTGCATAGTTATCGATATGTTTATCACCGAGAGAGATGCGCTGGGCATTGAAGGTATTAGTGGTGATGAGGTCGGCACCAGCATCAAGGAAACGACGACAGATACTTGTTACTATCTCAGGATACGTAAGAGCCAAGAGATCATTAGCTCCCTTCAGGTCGCCATCGAAGTTTTTAAATCTCTCTCCACGGAAATCCTCTTCTTTCAGCTTATATTGCTGTATCGTTGTTCCTTGAGCACCATCAAGTACTAATATCTTTTCCTTTACCACTTCCTGCAGAGAAGGTCTACCAAGAGTAGTCGAAGTCCAAGGTAAAGCATTAAGTTGTTTGGACAACTCAGAAGATTCAGATGACTCAGAGTTATCTAAGCCCTCTTCACTCTCTATCTTTTCGATTATCTCCATTACCTCCTCGTCAGGAGTCAGGTTCTTTTTAATTCTTATTGTTGTGTCGTCCTCTTTAGGCTTATCCTCACTCTCCTGATATTCCTCCACTATGCGCATAGCCTTTTCCACTTCGTCTTCGTTGTGGAAGTCCATCTCGATATGCACACCATTTCCACCGATATTATCAAGCAACGGACGCAGTTCATCGAGAGTAACCCAGCAAGCCATAATGCTCTTGCCACCAGCGAGTATCTTCTTATATAGGTCATACCACTTAGGAGAGCCACCCTGCGGCTCACCAACACCTGGTGTCCATTGTATAGCATTGAGTTCTTCAATCTCAAGAAGTGCTGGCAGATGGTGCATAGCCCCCACTCCATCAAGATGATAAAGAGTATAATCAATCTTCTGACACTGTTCACGAATAAACGGCTGAACGAAGCGACGATAGTCTTCTACACTTATCATCGTAGATATGTCGCTCTGCAGCTTTGACATCTTCCCCGGTGCCCATGACGAGAAATAGCAGAAAGCCATCTCATCGCCTTCACGGATAATATCGTACAACTCGTCGAACACTTGGAAATATATGTCGTTTATCTGCTGCATCTGGCGTTCCAGCACCTCTGGTTGCATCACGGTATCGAGGAGCACCTTGTCTGTGCCCTTCATCGCCGCAAGAACATCCATACCCTCCATAAGGTCTGGCATTCCTACGAAATAATTACCATTGGCTTTCTTCTTGCAAGCACGGAGCAAATCCTTATGCAACTGCCAGTTTTTGTTTGCTGGGTCGTTGATATCAAACTTTATATCATCACTGTAGTTTGGGTTGGGATGTATCCAGATGGTATCCTCGCCACCTTCGAACACACCACCGAGTATGGCAGCAAGCGAGCCAGGACCGAGCTGGGTGTTTGCCACAGGTAGCATATCTGCCTTCAGAGAGCTATGCGCCACATACCAATCGAGGTATTCAGCACGCCATTCCGGGTCGAACCACTTCTGGTCAAGCGACTTTGGAGCTTCTGGCATAGGTACGTCGGCATGTGGTGTAACACCTTCCTGAAAGTGCTCCCACATATTGAGCACAATACCTTTATGGTTCCACCAATCTATATAGTGTTTCTTAGTTTCTTCTAAATTCGGTTTCCACATAGTTATAAGTATCTAAAAATTAATACCCTTGAAGTTCTCATCCACAATAATATTCTCCACCTTACTCATATCCATGTCATCTGTGCTGTCCACATCCTCTGGATATACAGGAATAACGGCACCGCTACGCACAAATACAGGCATTAGTTCAAGTGGTGTCTCCACGTTCTTTAACCATTTACCACCATCTTTCACAGAGAAGCGTTTGCCAGTAAAGAATTCTACCCATTCTCCCTCTGGGAGATAGATATCGCGACAGTTGTCGCTACTCATTACAGGGGCTACGAGGAAGTCATCACCAAAGTAATACTCATCGTCGATATGCCAACAGTTGTTATCTTCAGGATGGTGGAAGATAAGAGCCTGTATGATGGAGGAGCCACTATGTGTTGCCTTCTCGCTCTCACGAAGAATATATGGTATGAGTTTATAACGCAGTTTCCACCAGCGTTTCACCATCGGTGCGATATTTGGATAATGCCATGGTTCACGTTTGTTAGTGCCGTGATAACGGATATGCGATGAGAATACACCGAATTGTGTCCAACGCATATACACATCATCCTGAACAACAGAGTTCATGAAGTTTGGCAATGTATGGAATCCAGGTACGTCATGACTCCAGAAAGCAAAGCCTGAGAGTCCGAAATGGAGACCGCCTCGCAAAGAACCAGCGAGTCCTTCCCATGAACTGCAAGAGTCGCCACCCCAATGCAGAGGGTAACGTTGGCATCCTGCCCATGCTGCACGTGCCCATACTATGCCATCACCTGTAACATCTTTTGTTATCTCGTATGCAGCCTTCTGATATAGCAGAGCATAGAGGTTGTTGAGCAATTCTGGAGACATGTTCTCGTATATGGCATCCATGTGGATGTTCTCACCAAAGTCTGTCTTGATACATTTCACACCCATATCAAGGAGTCGCTTCAGCAATCCCTTATACCAATCGGTGGCTTTCTTACTTGTAAAGTCTATTGTGCCAGCATAGTCAAGGGCTGAGAAGTTAGAACCTTCTGAGTCTTGTTGCTTCGTGAGTTTACATATATAATTGTTCTTGCGAGCTTCGTCAATCTGCTCAGCATCTTCTGCAACATACGGCAACTGCCATAGTGATACCTTAAAGCCCTTCTTGAGCAAGTCTTGAACAAATTTCTTAGGGTCAGGGAAGCGTTCTTTGTTGAACTTCCATTCGCATAGCCAGTCGGTCTTGAACCATCCTGTGTCGAGATGTATCACGTCGCAAGGATAATGTTCCTTACGCAGATGGTCGCAGATTTCGTTTACCTCGTTGGCACTGAAGTATGTCATACGACTCATCCATACGCCAAAGCTCCATAGTGGTGGCATAGACGGATAACCTGTCAAGTCGCGATAACCACGGAGTATCTCCTCTACAGTGTCGCCACCTATTATAAATGCATCTATAAGAGCTTGGTCGCTCATAAACTCTACAGAGCGTGTTGACACACCAGCGAGAGACAGTTTGCTATGCGACGTGGTATGATAAAACACTCCATACATACGACTCGACAGATAGAACGGTATATTCTTATATGTACGGCGGTTATTTACGCCCTGTCCGTCCTGGTTCTTCAAGAATAAAGTTTGTCCACTGAGATCCATCTTTTCGAAGCGTTCTCCTGTTCCAGCGAAACATTCGTTAAGCTTACATTCAAAGGAGAGTGTAGCACGGTCGTTATTGCCTTCCGTCTTGCAATAGCCAAGAGGCAGGGCATCATAGCGTGGAGGTGAGAAATGGTCGTATGCTGCAAGGCGTATCTCTCTCTTGCCATCGGGATACAGACGAAGGTCGAGTGTTTCCTGAGGGTCTGGCAACAGCTCGCTCCATCTGTCAAGAACAGGCTGCTGCATATTGATTACAGCGCGGCGCACACCTCCATTGTCGGTTATTATCCATTGGTCGTCTTTAAGCTCGGCATGTAGCGGTGAGCGTTTTACTCTTGCGCTCATCTGCAACATCTCTGAGGTATCTGACGGCTGTTCGCCATTGAACGACATGAATAGGCGTATTATGCCTGGTTCATACTGTCGGATGATAAGTGTGTGCTCTTCTTGTGCCACATCTTTATCAGCTGCCATATCGCAAGCCAGCACCTGTTTTTGGAAAGGTACGGTGATAAGGATATCGCCGTCTTTCTCTTCTACCGCTGTGGGCTTGTATGCTTTCCATAGCGACTCGTCTTTCTTCAACTCTGTGTCGAAGTCCATAAAGTCGAAGAGGTGATAATTAGTCGGTTTCATTGTGTATTATATATTTTATTGTTGTTATTTCCTTATGCCTGCAGCATCCTTTATCTGCTTGCTTACTTTAGGTCCATTGCCCTTTATCTGCATCTTGGGTCCTGGCTGGTTATAACCAAAGAGTTCCTTTGGCATCCAGTTGTCTGTAACGGTATATCCGTCTGTAGCCTCATCAAAATATATGTAGAAAGCTCTGTCGTTTGTGGCGTATGGAGCTTCGCAGAGGTCTTCTATCCTATTATACTTTATTTCGGAGTTAGGCTGGTTTGAAAGAGTGTATATGCCACCTACGTCGTAGAGCTGTCTGCCAAAGTCATGAACATAGTTAGCATTTATCTTATTGTTGCACATTCCACTCTCTAATGGAGTCCATCCCCACCCCACACAGATACCAGAATAGTTTACATGGTGTACTTCGTTATGGCTGATGTTGACATTACTTACATAACCAGCACCGATACCCACGCAACCCCAGTCTTCGTTTGTGGCATCGCATACCTCATTGTCGGTTATCTGTATGTCGTGGCACAGGTCGGTTGCTACAGCTGGCTTGTACGGCACATGTGTTTCGAAGCCTCCGTCGGGGAAATGACCTATGAGTATTGCGTTTCCACCTATATCTGAGAATAAACTGCCACTTACCGAGGAATAGTTTACTGCCGTTTCGTAGTCGAGAGCCGTAGCTCCAAGGTGCAAGAACTGACAACCTTGGAACTTGATGCCGCTAGCATGGCGTACTGTTATCGCTGCTTCTGGACGGGCTATCCATGCCTGATTTTCAAGACTTGCCTTCTCTGGCAATCCTGGTTGCTGGAGCTTATAAGCGTCTATCATACGAAAACCGCCTTGCAAAGTTACGAGTCCTTCGTATAGAGGACGTGTCCATGCTGCATGAGAGAATACGATGTTCTTAAACTGTATGTCGTGTATTGTGCGCTCTCTCGTGCCATCAGCGGTAACGAGATTGTCTAGTACTGGCACTATAGCCTCTGCCGTCTTCATGTCTTCGCCATCACGTGGCAGATAGTATATCTTGCCTGAGGGATAGTCTTGATACCACTCTCCTGGAGTGTCGAGCAACTGCAGAGCATTGCTCAAGAAGAATGACGAACTGCCTTTCTCACCATCTATAACGGGTTGTGGCCATGGATGGTCGAACTCGAGCTGACTCTCTGGGGAATGAAAAGCCACCTTGGTGAAGCCATTGCCAAGGTCTTGCATATCTTTTATACGAAGGATAGCTATTGCCCAACGCTGATGAACAGTCATCTCCAATTGATTGGCACCGCTGAGATTTTCCTTTGGTGTTGGTATCGTTATCGTTTGCGTATCGACATCAAAGTCTTTCATCCGTATCATCTCGCCCTGCTTGCCTTGCTGGGCTATCACCGCTTTATGACCATTTACCCACAACTGACGACAATATACTATCCTATTGCCTTTCATAGGGGCATCAGCCACCCAAACCTTGCTGCGTATGTCTGCCGCTAACCTTGGGTCGGTACTACCTTGTATCCAACCTGCCAATGGTTGTCCACCGCTTATCACAACCTTCTCGCCGCTGTCAGAGCTGAGTATCGTTGGCGATTGTACTGTTCCAGAATCCTCTGGACGTAAGAAAAGGGACTCCTGCAGGTGGTATGTGCCGCCTTTAAAATGTATGTTTATGCCGCCCTCTACATCTTTCTTGTGCAAACGGCGCCATTCTCTTGCCATTTTCAAGGCTGCAGCAGGGGTGCGCAATGGCGATGCCTGTGTTCCGTCGGAGAGGTCGTTGCCTGTTGGTGCAACGTATATATCACCAGCAATAGCTGGCATACCGACAAAGAAGGCTGCCAATAGCATTATTATTGTATTCTTCATAAGTATTTCAAGTATCTTTATGTTTAAGACGTTGCCACCATGCAAAAGTAACGTATCTTTACTGATTTTTATTTATAGTCTCCCCCGTTCTGCAACTTTAGCCTATATTCCTTGGGAGATACGCCGAAACGATTTTTCACAAACTTACCAAAGAATGATATGTTAGGAAAACCGAGTCCGTCGGCTATTTCCTTTATAGACATATCGGTATATTTGAGTTTGTGGGTGATGGCATCGGCAAGGAAATCGTGTATCCATTCGAGGGCTGTCTTGCCGCTAACCGACTTGCATACCGTAGAAAGATATTTCGGTGTTACACAGAGCTTCTCGGCATAAGCCTTAACGGAACGGTCGTTGGTATCAAATGCTGATAGCAGCTTTATAAACCTGCGGAACAGTAATTCTCCCTGACGCTGTGTCATAGCTATCTTCTTGCTGTCTTCTATCAATGGGGATATTATAGCCGCAAACTCATAGAACATACAATGAAAGAGCGACTGCATTATCTCTCTGTGATAATAGCCGTGAGGATGCTCCAGCTTGTAGTATAAAAGGTCGTGATACTTGTCCATCATCTCCACAACGTTCGGCGTAAGGTGGATCACGGGGTTCTCTGCCACGTATGCCATAACATTCCACACATCCTTACTCATTAAGAGACTGCGCTGCATCGCCTTATACGACAAGCCCACTATCCTTCCCTTGAATTCAGAACTACTCATGCTGTTGTTCACAAACGTGTTTGGCGGACATACTACGATATCTCCAGCACTGGCTTTTATCGTCTTGCCGCTAAGATCGCATTGCATCATGCCTTTCTCTACATATACTATCGTTACCATCTCCAGCTTCACGCTATTCTCTATACGTGGATGGCTCACCGTATCAAACAGCACCATGTCGCCGTCTGTATAGTTTACCAGTCCGTTTTCTATCAAATAGTCGATGTTCACGCTGAGTTCTTTCTGTTCCATTGGCTTAATTGAAAATAGTTTCTAATTTATCCGCAAATATAGTCATTATTGGTTTATCTTTTCTTCCTTCATACTACAAAAAAGTGTCGTATATGTCGTATTTACTACTTTTTTACCATTTCTTATAGCTTAAAACATAGGTTTCCTTTATTTTAGAAAGGAAATATTAATAAATTTGCATAAAGCAATTGTATTTTCTTTTTACTATTACGTTTATTAAGATGTTTGAAAAACAACTCACATACGATGACCTTGACATCACCGACAAGGAACTATTCATACAGATGGGCTACGGAGAAAACACTCCTGGAGACGACATCCTTGCAGAAATTAATGAAATGAAGGCTACCGTGAGGGGGATTCTGAAGCCACGCTTCTGCTTTACAATAATAGACGGCGGCAAGCTGAACACCGAAGAGAAGACGCTAACCATAGGAGAAACCACCTTCAACGTGGGTAGGATTATCACCTCGCAACTGCGAGGAGCACAAAGCTATGCCTTCTTTGTGGCTACAAGCGGCACTGCCTTTGAAGCCCTTCAACGGCGGTTGGAAGCAGAAGGCGATATGCTGCGAGTATTCATAGCCGACAGCATGGGTAGCGTGATAGCAGAAAAGACGGCAGACATCATGGAACGCTGGCTACAGATTTATATCAACGCTAAAGGTTGGAAACACACCAATAGGTTCAGTCCGGGCTACTGCGGATGGCATGTTAGCCAACAGCAGTTGCTCTTTCCTCTCTTTAACACCAAGGAACCTTGCGGCGTAAGGCTCACCGACTCATCGCTAATGATTCCTATCAAGAGCGTAAGTGGAGTGATTGGTCTGGGAGCAAACGTAAAGAAGCTAGAGTACACCTGTGGACTTTGCGACTACGCCAAATGCTACAAACGGCGACAGCGTAAGAAGCAGTAACGTAGCAATACTATTTCTTGTTTTAGCAGATAATAATATTTTTTTCAAAAAAATCTGTCATTCTGTCATCGAAGAACATAAGTATTTACGTATCAAAGAGTTATACTAAATAGAGATAATCTTTGCTTACAATATCTGTCACT
>CAVKAH010000077.1:0-10576 GCA_963654095.1 Oscillospiraceae bacterium | reverse complement strand
TTATCGCTTTGATATACAATACATTACTTAATAAAATGACAGAATGACAGATTTTTTGAAAAAAATAAATATATAAGATAGTAGCAGACAGTAATAAACTTAAAATAATGCGTACGCAAATAGTATGAACCCAGAAAGTTTTTTGTATGACTTTCGGGGTTCATATCATCATCCCTTAATGAGTTGCAACAATTTTTGTCTTTGGTTTCTCCTTGTTGCGACGGTTCACCATCGTTACTACAGCCTGTGCAAGACTCAAGAAAGCCTGACCAGTTATAGTTTCTGGATGACAAGCGGCAGGCATACCCTTGTCGCCGTCTTCACAAATACTCTGTACAATAGGTATCTGCGCAAGCAATGGGATATTTAATTCCTTAGCAAGATTTTTGCATCCATCCTTGCCAAAGATATAATACTTATTTTCTGGTAATTCAGCAGGAGTAAAATATGCCATATTCTCAACCATTCCGAGGATAGGAACATTAACCTTGTCGTTCTGATACATATCGATTCCTTTACGTGCATCAGCGAGAGCAACATTCTGTGGTGTGCTCACAATAACTGCCCCCGTTATGGCAAGAGTCTGCAAGAGGGTGAGATGAATATCACTTGTGCCTGGAGGAGTGTCAAGGATGAAATAATCGAGTTCTCCCCAATTTGCATCAGCTATCAACTGCTTCAAGGCATTAGAAGCCATACCGCCTCGCCATAGCGTAGCCGTTTCGGGATTAACAAAGAAACCAATACTCAATAGTTTTATTCCATACTTCTCTATCGGCTCGATGAGTTTACGACCATCTACATCAACAGCATACGGACGTGCATCCTCTTCGTCAAACATCTTTGGCATAGAGGGACCGAAGATATCTGTGTCAAGCAATCCCACCTTATAACCCAAACGAGCCAAGGCGATAGCGAGATTTGCAGATATTGTACTCTTGCCTACTCCACCCTTTCCTGAACTGACAGCAATTATATTCTTAACCTGTGGCAATAGTTTTCCAACTTCTGGACGTGGCTTTGACTTATATTCAAGAGAGATATCCACATTTACTTCCTTTCCACAGCCTTCACCTTCCATCTTGTTAACATTATAACGAATGGCAGCCTCAGCAGCCTTTACCGTAGATTTTAAGAAAGGATCGGTTTCTCTTGGGAATATCAAAGAAAAAGAAACACTGTTGCCATCAATACGAAGATTGTCTGCAACCATTTCGCTTTCTACAAGGTTTTTCTTAGTTCCAGGATACGTTACCGTAGCAAGTGCATCCATTATAAGTTTTGGATATAGTGTCATGATAAGTTATATTTTAATTCATAATATATAATCAGGAAAGCCATAAAATAAAGAAGCTAACCCTACAGTTTATCCACTGCAAAGTTAGCACTTTTTATTAAGTATTCAAAATATGAGCTACATATCACAAGAGCTTTCCGTTTCTTTCTCTACTTTCTCGCCTTCTTTAAGCTGACGAGCCTCATATCCTATCTTGTCGAAAGCCTTTATGATATTGCCGACAGTTGTCTTATCGGCATCAAAAGTGATGGTAATGGTTTGGTTTGGGACACTGGTAACAATCTTCTTTACACCTCTTTCGAAACGTAAGTTACCTTTTATTTTCTGTTCGCATCTCTCGCAATGCATCTGCGGATTAGTTGTGAACACAGCCGTTTTGATGTCTTTGGCATACATTACGATTGTCATAAGAGACATGATAATGATTGATAATAATTTCTTCATAATCGTTTTATTTAAATTTTAAATCTTAATCTTAAGGAATTCAATACCACACTAACACTTGACATTGCCATCAAAGCACTTGCCCACATGGGAGTAATCTGTAAATCAATGCCAAAGATATTTAAGACTCCTGCTGCAACTGGTATGCAAACAATGTTGTATACAAAAGCCCAAAACAAGTTTTGCCATACAAAGTGGGTTGTAGAGCGACTAATACGGATGGCATTAGGTATTGTCATCAGGTCGTCTCCCATAAGAGTAACCTGTGCCACTTCTATCGCCACATCAGTACCTTTGCCTATAGCCATACTCACATCTGCAAGAGCGAGAGCCTGAGTGTCGTTTATTCCGTCGCCAACCATTGCCACACATTTTCCTGAAGACTGCAACTTTGCCACAAGAGCCTGCTTGTCGTCGGTCTTCACCTTACTATGATAATGCTTTATCCCCACTTTGTATGCCCAATAACGTACAGCCTCATCGGTATCGCCACTCATCATATAAATTTCTATTCCCTCTTCATGCAAGGCTTTTACAGCATCTATGGCATGAGGTTTGAGAGTTTCACGTTGTTCAAACTGCAAGCCATCAGAGTTGGTGAAATCTATATTCTTGTTCGGTATAGTAAGCGTGCCAGTCTTGTCTATTACCAAAGCGTTCACCCTACGTAGATTTTCAAGAGCAGCAGCGTCTTTTATCAATATCTGATTACTTGCAGCTTTGCCCATACCAACCATCAAGGCAGTAGGCGTAGCCAACCCCATGGCGCAAGGGCACGCTATAACCAACACTGATACAGCAGACATTATAGCCTGTGGCAAAGCGGATATACCACCTACCATAAGCCAAAGAATACACGTAAGGAGAGATATTACGACAACCACAGGAACGAATACTAATGCTGCACGATCTACAACACGTTGTACAGGAGCCTTTGACGCTTGCGCTTGTTCTACCATACTAATTATATGCGCCAATGCCGTCTGCTCACCTATCTGCTGAGCCTTCATCCTTAGTTTTCCCTGACTAGGGATCGTGCCAGCAAGCACGCTGTCACCTACTATCTTCTTCACAGGCGTGGGTTCTCCGCTTATCATAGCCTCATCAACATACACAGCATCCTTTGTCATAAAGCTATCAGCAAGCGTTACTATACCGTCGACAGGTATTTTCTCTCCAGCCCTTACCTCAATGATATCTCCTTTACCGATAGAAGAAAGAGGCACATCGTTCATATCCTCTCCACTCACCAAGCGTGCAGTCTTAGGCTGTAATCCCATAAGTTTACGAATACTTGACGCCGTGCCGTCTTTTGCTTTCTCCTCAAGACATCTGCCAGTAAGCACAAAAGTGATTATCATAACAGACGCATCATAATAAGTATGCCATTCAATGCCCTTTGCACCCCATACCTCATTACCCCAGAAAGTGTTGAACACGCTAAATAGAAATGTAACAGAAGTACTTAAAGCAACAAGTGTATCCATACTTGCTGTATGTTGCAACAGTTGTTTATAAGCTGCCACATAGAATTGTCTTCCGCAATATATTATATTTAGCAATGACAATATCATACAAATCTGATTTGTAAAATCGTTATTTACGGAGTCTTTTAACGACAGTATTGATATCCAGCCCATTGATACCGCCATAACAACAATCGAAAAAGCCCACGACAGAAATGTCTTGCGTTTCAACAAGGAGTATTCTCTTCTATTTATTTCCTCGACATCACGACCAGTTTCAATAACGAGATCATAACCTATATTACTTATCTCACGTTTCATATCCTGCAAGGAAATTATCGCTGGGTCATAATCCACAAGTGCCACTCGCCCTGCCAATGATACAGAAGCTGATACCACACCATGAAGAGAAGCAAGCTTGCGTTCCACGTTGGCAGCACACACCGAGCATGCCAAGCCAACAACAGGTATTGTCTTTTTCATAACTTTCCACAAATTAAAGCGTTACTCTTATACCCGCATAGAACATCCGCCCTAACACAGGTCCCCATACCATCGTCGGTTCAAACTCGCTGCTCCATGGTTTGTCTGCATTTACAATAGGATGTTTCTGCTTGAACCCTGTTAGGTTTTCTCCTCCTACATATACAGAGAAATGTCTGAACCAACGTGTTACTTGCACAGACAACTGCTCATAGGCATGGAAGCGGTTATTCCATGACATAGTGCCATCAGATGTTTCGTATGGTTTCGGCATACGTCCACCACCATTCAGTTGCATTGTAGCATCAAACTGCCACAGCTCAAGTGGTGTCTTATACGAGAGTGCGAGCAAAGCTTTATATTTGCTCTGCAATGGTTTCTCAAGCAAATGTCCTCCATAGGTAGTCTTCACATCATTAAGACGATAAGCGGCAGTAACCTGCAGTCGCTCCACTATTTCATAATTGGCATCTATCTGGAAGGTATGCGAATAGGATTTTCCATTAAGGTTGCCGATACGTATCTCCTTTGGATTGGAGTCGTAGTCGATTACAGCCTGATTATTGAAATGCGTGTAGAAATATTCCACATTAAGCTTTAGCAGTCTTCCAGATATTTTTATGTTCCATGCCGTCGTAGCACCATAGTTCCATGCCTCCTCTTGTCGGAGAGGATCAACAATGAATTTTCTGCCGCTAGCAAGCAGATAGTTATTCTCAGCATAGGCATGTACTGTGCGGTAAGCCTTTCCCGCAGAAAGACGCAGCGTAAAGAAATCTGCAGGAGAGTATTTTACATTGAAGCGCGGTGTACAAAAAGTGCCGTATAGCGAACTATGGTCAATACGAAAACCTGCCATTGCCGTTATCTTATGGTTCCAATCGAAAGTGTACTGAGCATAGGCTCCTGGCACAGTTTCCTTATCCATAATAGATACCCAAGAGCCAACTCCTCTATGGTCTTTATAGTCTTGATCGATATAATCGTGGTTAAGACTTAGTCCTAAGGATAGATTGTGCATCTTCGTAAAATTAGTTTCATACATCAGCGAAGCATAAACATTCTTTTCGTTTATATCATAATCTTTCATGCCATATATAGCCTCGAGCTTATGAAGAGAAGCTGATGTCATAAGAGCAACGTTAGTTCCGTTCTCCTTATCTATAACATAAGCATGTTTCATGTATGCTTCATAACGTTGGGTATCAATATTAATTTTAAAGCGTGAAGGATATTCTTGTGGCTTTTCATCTAATGGATACACCTTATTATCTGTATTAGAATGATGCCCATACATCTGTCCGCCATTACGTTTCTCTATCAGTGCCGCTATTCCACCATGGAATATGTATTTGTCTCCAAGATATGCCCAACGATTTTGCAGATGTCCTTGCCTTACCGCAGCCTTATCAATAAAGCCATCATCATTTTCGTCATGTTTCTTAAACTGGTCTTCATAGTGGGCCAATATCTCTGTTGACAGCTTCTTATTTATATGAAAATTAGACGTTACATTCGCCTCTACCCTACTGTCTGTATCTCCAAAGAGATTAATTTCAGTTTTCTTCTCGTCTTCTGGTTGGAGGAAGTTAACGTTTATCTGTCCTGTTATCGACTCATAACCGTTCTTTACAGATGCGCATCCCTTAGACACCTGTATTGAATTCATCCATGGTCCTGGAACATATCCTAAAGAATAAGGTATTGCAGCCCCTCTGTAGTTCGGCATATTTTCCGTCAGCATCTGTACGTATGTACCAGCAAGCCCCAACAGTTTTATTTGTTTTGCTCCCGTTGCAGCATCGCTATAATTCACATCTACAGAAGGATTGTTTACGAAACTCTCTCCAAGATTACAGCAAGCCGCCTTGAAGAGTTCCTGTCTTCCCATCACCATTCCGTTCAAAGCACCGCCTAATCGACGAGTAGCAGACGACTTCACCGTTACACCTTGCAACTTATGCTCCGCATGAATAGAGTCGTCAGAAGCTGTATTATTATTTTGAGCCTTTACCGCCATAGGGGCAAAGACTATCATTATCGGTAAAATATATCTTTTCATTTCTTCTTATTTTCTGTTTTCTTTATATGGATAACTTTGTAATAATGATATACAAAGTTACGAGAAATATCATTGCAACACAGTTGCAATGTTCACATAAGAGAATATGTATAGAGAATATAATCCTCTACACACCCGAAAAAACATTAAATAAGAAGTTTTGTAATAAGCCGCAGATAACTTCGTGGCGGCGCATGATTACCATTTAAAACTGGAATAAAACCTTTGTTCACCCTATGCAATGTCAATACAGAAACGCTCGTCATAAAGTCAGGCACGAGAGTGTAGGGTGAACAAAGGTCAATGTTAAAGTATTGCGAAAATGTTGTAGGTTGTGAACTTATCAAAGTGTAGTCCATACATGGTTTTTCATTAATCATCGCTTTCATCTTATGACAGCAATGACACTCTGGTTCCATACCACAACAATCTTTTGCCTCTTCTGTATTTGTACCATTTGCCGACATACGTGCCACAGAGAGCTGCGCCACGCTCATATCCCCCGTATGATTACAATGCACAAGGGTTACTCCGTTGCTCACAATAATTATAAGCAACGAGAGAATAACAATGTCGAATATGATACTAAATCGTTTCAATATATGTATATAAATATATTATCTGATACACCTTACTTGGCAATATCTTTCCCGCTACGTTTTGTTCGTTTGTAACTGCGATACTCATCAAGCGGAATTTCTATATCCGACTCTTCAAGCACACCACCTTTTGGCAAGCGGAATTTCATATATTTAATATTCAACCCCCTTTCTATCCATTGGTTTTCATAATAGGTATGAATGGACAGAATACTGCGTGTGTCATCATCAAGCGAGTCATCATGATACAAATCCTCCGTAGCCATCAACATAGGTAAATGATTCTTCTCCACCATATATTTAGTATATGTATAAAGAAAATTGGAGTCTGTCTTCAGATGTACCAATCCTTCGTCAACGAGGAAATGGCGATACCGCTCCATGAAATAAGTGCTTGTAAGGCGTTTACGCAGGTTCTTCATCTGCGGATCGCTGAATGTTAGCCATATCTCCTGCACTTCGTCCTCAGCGAAGAACCTATCAATAATCTCTATGTTGGTACGAAGGAATGCAACATTCTGCAAGTTCTCCTCAAGAGCCTGCTTTGCACCAGCGTGCATTCTTGCTCCTTTGATATCCACACCTATGAAATTGATATTTGGGAACATACGTGCTAAACCAACGGTATACTCTCCTTTTCCACACCCAAGTTCAAGAACGATAGGGTTGTCGTTATGGAAATATGTCTCACGCCACGTGCCTTTCATCTCGAAAGGAACATTGTCTATAACCGAATAGGGATATTGAAAGACATTCTTGAATGTCTCCATCTCCGCAAATTTCTGTAGTTTTCCTTTGCTCATTTATTATTGTTGGTAGTGGTGTTGCCTACTGTTTTATTGAGTCAGCTTTACCTTCGTTCCTTACTCGACAATAACTTTTGTCCATCCGTGAACGTCTGGCTCGATACCATATTGTATGTTTCTCAGATGAGTGTACAACTTTTGTGATATAGGACCTGGTTTTCCGTCCTTACTAAAGGTATAACGCTTGCCTGTGTCGAGGTCATCGATATATGATATCGGACTTATTACAGCTGCCGTACCACATGCTCCTGCCTCCTCAAAGGTTTCAAGTTCTTCTTCAGGTATCTGTCGACGTTCCACTTTCATACCATAGTCTTCTGCAAGCTGCATAAGACTCTTGTTGGTAATACTTGGTAGGATTGATGTTGACTTAGGTGTAACATAGGTATTGTTCTTTATACCGAAGAAGTTTGCTGCGCCACACTCATCCATATATTTCTTCTCCTTTGCATCAAGATAGAACTCGCAGGCATATCCCTTTTCGTGTGCAATGTGGTTTGCAAGCATAGAGGCTGCATAGTTTCCTCCTACCTTATATTTACCAGTACCAAGAGGAGCAGAACGGTCATAATCGCGTATTATCACGTATGGATTTGTTGAGAAGCCGCCCTTGAAATATGGACCAACAGGTGATACAAAGATAAGGAACATATATTCGCTTGCTGGGTGAACGCCCACCTGTGCGCTTGTTCCTATCAGCAGCGGACGGATATACAGAGAGGCTCCGCTCTCGTATGTAGGTATATATTCTTGATTGAGGCGTACTACTTTCTTCACCATTTCCTCAAACAATTCTGTAGATACTTCAGGCATCATAATACCACGGCATGTTGATTGCAGACGTGCTGCATTCTCATCCATACGGAACACACGTACCTTGCCGTCAGGACAACGGAACGCTTTTAGTCCTTCAAATGCTTCTTGTCCATAGTGTAAACATGTTGCTGCCATATGCAGATTGAGATATTCGTCTGAACATACTTCTATCTCACCCCACTTACCATCACGATAATAGCAACGTACGTTATAATCTGTTTTTCTATATCCAAAGCCTAAGTTTGACCAATCCAAATCTTTCATAATGTAATTCTTTTATTTTATTTTGCGCAAAAGTAATAAGAATATTATTCTTCTGCAATAATAAGTTCATAAAATTGGAACTTTCTTATCAAAGCATATATCTATCAACTTACATAATGCTCACAATGACACATGGTGTGCAAAGTCTACACCTATTATAATATATATAGAAAGGGCCAAGTATTATTCTTCCAAAAGCTTCTTTATATCATTGTCTATCTTAGTCAGCTTATCTTTACATTTCATTATCAGCAGCTTTGCGGTTTTGAGTTGTTCGCAAAGAGAGTCTATATCCATTTCTCCTGCTTCCATCTTCTTCACGATATCCGTGAGCTGCGCCATTGCCTGCTCGTAATTAAACTCCTTTTGCATAATAATATAGATTATTGTTTTACTATTGATACAACTTTTCCTTTTGCTAGTCTTGTCTCCAGCACATCGCCTTCTACAAGGTTATTGCTGCTCATCAATGCCTTTCCGTTGTGCAATGTTATTGAATACCCTCTGTCTAAAATCTGTTGTGGGTCGAGTGCGTTCATCCTTTGCAAGAGCATCTCTATGCGATGTTTCTCATCAGAAAGTATTTTATCTACAGCTGTTGACATCCTGCCTTCTATAAATTCCGTATCTTTTCTATTGTCATCCGCCAATCTTTGCACTGCCGAATAAAGGCGATGCGACAGATTGTCTATGATTGCAGTCTGTTTGGTGTTTACTAACGAGAACAAAGTAGGAATAATTTGAGTCAGTCTTTCCACCTGCTGTTTCTCTGCCTGTATTGCCATTCGTGCATTGTTATATATACGCTGCTTTATATCTATGATGTGCAAATCCACGTTCCTTAGATTATCGATGAGGAATGTTGCGGCTGCCGTAGGTGTTTTCACGCTCTGATGTGCCACAACATCAACCACTGTTTCATCTCGCTCATGCCCTATTCCTGCGATAACAGGCAAAGGGAAATTGGCAATATTCTCTGCAAGTGCAAGTGAGTCAAAGCCTGACAAGTCGCTTGTTGCCCCTCCACCACGAATTATCACCACACAGTCATAGTGATGTTCTCTTTCGTATATCTTGTCAAGGGCACTGATAACACTATTCTCCACACCCTCTCCCTGCATTATTGCTGGGAACAACGTGATATAAAACTTATATCCGTATTGGTTATGTTCAAGCTGATTGCAGAAATCACCGTATCCTGCTGCCGTCTGACTCGATACTACAGCGATCCTTTGGGTGAACATTGGCAATGTTATTTGCTTGTTTAAGTCGAGCACACCCTCGTCTTGAAGGGTTTTTATTATCTCTTTTCTTCGTCGTGCCATATCACCCAAAGTATATGTAGGGTCTATGTCTACCACTATCCAAGAAAAGCCGAACGCTTCATGAAACTGCGGATATACTTTAAGAAGCACCTTTATGCCGGAACACCACCTCGTTCCCGTAACACTCTCAAACTTATGGTGCAACGTTGCCCACGATGAACGCCAGCATTTTGCCGATGCCCTTGCCACAGGCGTATTGCCACTTTCGTCCTTCTGCACAAGTGCCATATAGCAATGCCCACCGTTCTCTCGAGTCTCGCTAAGTTCCGCCTCAACCCAAAATTCTCCCTTCATAGAGAGTTCTATGGATTGACGTACAAGACTGTTAAGTTCATAGAGAGTATATGGATGTGTCTGCATATTGATTATTTTATCTTACTAAAATCAGGTATTCCATAACCGTAAACATTGTCGGGATGACTGATATTATCTGCGCTCTGCCGCACCATATCCATTATCTCCAATGCTGTCTTTTGTGGATATTTCTGCCACAGGCATGCCACAAGTCCTGCTACGAGCGGTGATGCGAAGGATGTGCCAGAGTCGCTACTTATCGTGCCTCTAGTGGTTATTATCTTCGTTGGACTTCCTTGCGCCATGACATCTGGTTTTATTCTGCCGTCTTGAGTTGGTCCGAGACTGCTGAATGATGCGTACCTGCGCATTGATGTTACTGCTCCTACACAGAGGATGTCTGTAGCATCTGCTGGAAAGATTATCTTTTTCCATGCTCCGTTGCCATCGTTTCCTGCACTATTTACGAGTACGATGCCTTTTCCTGCGAGCTGCGATGCCGTTCTTGATATAAGAGCTGTCCTACCGTCTTGCTGCCAATAGCTATAGCTATCTGCTGGATTATCATAGTCGTGAAAGCCCATCGAACTATTTATTACATCTACTCCCACACTATCTGCAAACTCCGCAGCTGCCGCCCAATAGTCTTCTTCCACTAGCTGTTCCGTTTGGTGATCTTCGCATCTAAGGAGCCAATAGCTTGCCTCTGGTGCTGTTCCT
>CAVKAH010000076.1:0-10673 GCA_963654095.1 Oscillospiraceae bacterium | reverse complement strand
GGCGGATGTCATGTGCATGAGCGTTTCTCAGCGGCAGAGATAGTAAGGCTAAAGAAAGAAAATCCTGATGCAGAGGTCTTGGTTCACCCAGAATGTAAAGGTCCTGTAGTACTTCTTGCTGATGTTGTAGGCTCTACCGCCGTATTGCTAAAACACGCAATAGAAAGCGAAAAAAAGACATTTATCGTTGCTACAGAGGCAGGTATTCTGCACGAGATGACACGCAAATGCCCTGGAAAAACATTCATTCCTGTACCGCCAGAGGTTAGTGAGGGTGGACTGGGATGCTCTTGCAACGAGTGCGACTATATGAAGATGAACACTCTTAGAAAGATATACAATACGCTAAAATACGAGTGGCCTACCGTGGATGTAGCTCCAGAGATCGCCAAGGAGGCAGTAAAGCCTATTGAAAAGATGTTAGAACTTTCATAATGCCCTATATTAGTTTCATCATACCTATTTATAATCTCTCTTTCAAACTTGTTGCTGAATGTTTGAAAAGTATATTTGATTTGCAACTTTCAGAGGCTGAAAGGGAGGTTATAATAGTAGACGACGGGTCTTCTAATAGTTTGGAAGACGAGTTAACTACTACCTTCAATAATATTGTGTATATTCGTTGTGAAAAGAATGGCGGACTTAGTGTTGCCCGAAATATAGGCATAGAGGCTGCACAGGGTAAGTATATACAGTTTGTGGATGGGGATGACTACTTGATAAGTGGCACTTATAATAAGTGTATAAATAAGGCAAAGGAGACGGATGCTGATGTTTTAATGTTTAAGCATAATAACTTTGATGATGCTTGCGTATGGCATGGTCCCCTTTCAGGAGTAGACTTTATGATAAATAACAATCTTCGTGCTTCCGCCTGTGGATATTTTTTTAAGAGAAATATGTTGGATAACCTCAGGTTTTATCCTAATATTTATCATGAGGACGAATACTTTACTCCGCAACTTATAAAGAGGGCAAACAGTGTTTATTTTACTTCTGCTGCTGCGTATTACTATAGAAGTACACCGAATTCTATAACGAAAGCAAAAGATGAAGAGCATTTAAACAAAAGACTAAATGATTTGGAATATATAATAAGTGTTCTTCATTCAGAGGCTAACAATATGACTGGGAAGGCACGAACTGGTATGGAGCGACGTGTGGCGCAGCTTACAATGGATTATATCTTCACAGTTATCCGTATAAAAAACAACTATAAAGAACTGTGTGAGAGGTTGGAAAGACTAAGAAAGAATGGACTTTTCCCACTTCCTAAGAATGATTATACGAGGGCTTACACGGTGTTTAGAATACTTTCAAAAAATTTGTTAGGAAGAATTATATTGTTTGTTTTGGTTCCTCTTATTAGTCATAAAAGATAATAAATTACCTTATTCATAATATTAAGAAAATGCACATACTTGAATTACCTTCTTTTTTTCCACCCTATGGTGGTATGTTTTGCGTAGATCAGAGTATAGCTCTTGCTATGCAAGGTAATACTGTGCGTATAGCAGCGAATAATAACCTGAGCCTAAGGTTATCCCCAAAGTTGTATTTAGCGTCTCCTTTAAGACCTTATATGCAGCAGGTGAGAGGGATAGAGGTAATGAGAAAGAATACGAGGGGTATTCCTTTTTCCTTGAAAGCTCGTTCTTTGCATTGGATAAACAATACGGTAAGGCTTGTGGATAACTATGTTGAAAAGTATGGAAAACCCGATATAATCCACGCACACTGCTGCAAATGGGCTGGTTATGCCGCTATGCTTATAAGCCGAAAATACGATATTCCTTATGTTATAACAGAACATTTGCCTTACGCCATACTAGATGAGGAGATTGGCGATAGAACTAAGAACTCGTGGATAATAGACATGATGAAAGAAGCCTATAAGGCTGCATCAATGGTTATCCCAGTTAGCGAAGAGCTTGTAGAGGATATTTCCAGTATTGTGGGTAAAGATTACAAGTGGAAATTTATATCTAACACTATTGATATTGACTTCTTTTCTTATAAAAAAAGAGTAAAAAAGGCGGGTGATGAGTATGTTATTTGTTGCGTAGCCGACTTTGTAAAGCGTAAGGGATATGACATTCTTTTGCCTACTATTAAGACTTTCATGGAGCGATATAACGTGAAGGTGAAACTTATCATAGCTGGTAAGGATACCGATTCGGAGGATATGAAACGCTTAATATATACTTACGGCATGGAAAAGTATACTCTTACGCATGGTAAAGTGGATAGTTATGAGGTACGAAGTATATTGTATTCGAGCGATTGCTTTGTATTTGCAACACGTAGCGAGGTACAGCCCCTTGTGCTTCTCGAGGCTATGAGTACAGGAATGCCTGTAGTTAGCACTGAAGCAATACCAAGAAGTGAGCGTATAGAAGGGGGATGCTTTATTGGAGAGACGGACAATGTGGACTCTCTTGTGGAGCAATTACACCGAGTATATACAAAGAAAGACTTTGATGGAAAGGCTGTATCAGAGGCTATAGCAAGGCTTGCTTCACCTAAAGCCGTAGGTAAGCTTCTCACATCTTTATTTGAAGATGTTTGCAATGGCTCTGCGCATTGTGAATAAGTGTCTTAAAACGAGGGTTAAATTCCATAATATGCTGTTAGACATTATAAGTTTGGCAGCATTTATTTTATAGTTAGGCTCCACTTTCCATGCTCTCATACATTTTAAAGCTTCATCTCTGAGTTGTTTATCCTTACTTCTGAATGCGTGCATAAGTAGGGCAAACACTTTTTGTGTAAAGAACAATCGTGTGGTAGGAGTATGTATATTATATTTTTGGGCTATTACATACGATAGATTAGCCGTTTGTCTAACAAACTTAAATTGTTTTTTTTCGTTTGGTTGTGTGCTTATTGACGTATGCCCTATGCTATAGTTAAGTGTAACATCAGGTAAGAAAGCCACATTTCCAGAGTATGCAAGCATAAATGTAAGTTGTACATCTTCACATCCGTAGTCTTTGTTGCGGAATAGTTCAGTATCGTTTTCGTAGCATTTCCTTATAGTTTCTGCCCTGTAAAGGGATGTGCAGGTGTGGATAACAGGTGCTTTAGTCTGTGTTATGATAGCTTCAAGCATCTCCTTTCCGTTGGTAATTCTTTCAGGAAAAGGTAGGGTTTTATTTATTTTTGTTGTTCCATCCGTTTCGTTATAATACTGCCAGTTGGTATGTACCACGGTTATTGAAGGGTTTTTTTCCATAACATACACCTCTTTTTCCAGCTTTTCCGCATCTATCCAGAAGTCATCTCCAGCACAGTCGGCTATATATTTGCCCTTACATTCAAGTAGACAATCGAAATAATTGTCTATGACTCCTTTGTTGGGAGTTTGGGGCATAAGGTGTATAACGTGTGGAAAACGTTGTGCATAACTTTCACATATATGTCTTGTACTATCGGTAGAGCAGTCTTCGCCTATAACTATTTCTATCGGCAAGTGGCACTTTTGTGCAAGGATAGAGTCGAGTGTTCTTCCTATAGTGTCTTCTTGATTGTATGTTACAACGATTACGGATATTATATTTTCCATTATTTAGCGTAGTATTTGTTTATGAACACTCCCAGCTTGTATATATTTAAGAGTGAGACAAAGGGGCGGTTGCTCGTAAGATTCTTTCTTATTTTGTTTTTAAAGATATTGAAAATGATATTAAAGAGGTATCGTAGTCTTAGCTTTTCAAGTAGTTGAGAAGTGTTTATGACACAAGAATATTCTTTTAATTCTTCTTTAAAAGAATAAAGAGTATCCATCCCCTCCTCCATTTTCCTTATATATTCAGCGTTCGTTTCCAGATCATCAAGAAGGATAGGGTTATCAATATGCAGTATAGGAATATTGTTTTCTTTAAGTTGTTTACCCCAAAAGACATCTTCATATCCGTATTTTCTGAACCTTGTGTCGAATTTAATATTAAGAATAATATCTCTTTTTACAAGGAAATTAGAAGTGTTGAAGTTGCTGTAAGGGTGCTTCTGACGGTTTTGGGCAGTATTTAATTTCTCGTATCTCCTTTCGTTTAAATACCTTATATTGGCTGCGTATCGTTTATTGGTAACTATATGCAGTCCTCCACATACCACAAATACATCTGACAACTCTACATAGCGATGTAAAAAATAGTCTGTATATATGTTGCGGTCGCTATCTATAAAGAGACAATAATCATATTGCGCCTCCTGAGCAAGGAAGTTTCTTATAATAGCTCTACCTGAATTTATTTCTCTCCTTATATATCTGCAGCAAGGAATGGCGTTTATGGTGTTGTTCTTGTTTACTATTTCTTTGTTGGTAGAACCATCGTCGGCAACGATAATTTCGTATTTGAAATTATCTATCTTTATTTGTTCCGCTTGTTCATGCAACAACTTTACAAAGTTAACACATTCGTTGTTGTATGAAGGCAATAGTATAGACAAGGATTTTATCATGGTAAAGGATATGTTATATATTAATTTATAACGGCAATCTTACATACTGTTCCGCTTTCTCCATTCTCTGTAGCTGTGTTTACCATATATATTCCGCTGGCAACACGCTTTCCTTTCAGGTCTTTTCCATCCCATTGGAAAGAGCCTCCAGTGCTTCTGCCTTGTGCTACGAGTACACCATTGGTGGTTGTTATCTTAACATCAGCGTTGAATGAAAGTCCGACAACTGTGATAAGACCCGTATAGTCGGGTTTCACAGGGTTAGGATATGCCCATACGTTGTCCTTATCCATACTGTCGAAAGTCTCTGTTGCGTTGCTATTAACGGAGCATAATCCTTTGTCTGTTCCTATATAAACTACGCCTGTCTTATTGTCTATACATATATATTCTATATAATTAGACAGCAGACTACATTCTTCTGCCAAGAAATGTGCTTCTTGTTGCATATTGTCGTTACTAATAACGTACACTCCGTTATTAGATGTTCCTATCCATTTTCTATTGGCATTGTCAACGGCAATACATGTTATATCTACTCCAGACATAAGATAGTCGGCGTAGTTAGTACCATCGTTGCGTGGCACTTTTATCTGATAGAAACCTTTTGATGGGTCTTGCTGGTATTCTTCGGTAAGTACGAGTGCGCCAGCAGTAGAAGATACCCAAATATTTCCTTCTTTATCTTCTGTTACTTGCCTTATTTGATCGTATCCTTGTATCTCTGTATTATCCTCATTAACAAAGTTGCTGTATTTATATAATGTTTTAAGGTCGGCAGAATAGCAATATACGGCATGCTGATAATATCTTCCGTTGGAGAACCATATACGGTTATACCTGTCGTAACCCATAAACTTTGCATTGTATATCATCTCGTGTCCTGGCTGAACATCAGGTTTAGACCATCCATCTTTTGAGGAATATGTAAGAATGGCATCTCCAATAGGATTAAACAATACCACCCAAAGCTTATTAGTATTATCAAAGAACATAGAGGTAACTATCTCCACGTCTTTGTTTCCTTCGGCTCCAACAACTGAAGTTATAGGACTATTTTCATCATTGAAGAAGTTTATAACCTTTCCGTCATAGAATTCATAAAGACCAGTTTGCGCTCCAGCCATTAAATGTTTCTCGTCTTGTGGGTCGATGTCTATACATAAAATATCTTTATAGTTAACACCGTATTTCTCACTTATACCTTTGTTGTCGTAAACATTCCACGAATAGTCTGTTGGATTATATATTTGAATGGCGGCAGGCTTATTTTCATCCCAATAACTACCGTTGCAGGCATAAAGTTTGCCGTTGTGCATCTTCATAAATCCAAAGGTGTTGTATGCAGGACATACGGGATTAATGTCTTGTTTTACGATAGTTTTTGCTCCGTCTGTACCTACAGTATATGCTTGAAGCTTATTATCACTCTGGTTAGCCCAATAACATTTGTTTGTTTTGTCGTATGTGTAGTATTTTGTATATCCGTCTTCTGTTGTTACGTTAATATCGTTTGGATGACTGAAATCTACGGCATCTGTTGTAGCTTGCCAGTTGTTTGGATTAAGTAGGTTATCTGTCTTTGAGCCTTTGTATAATCCTGTTGCAGTGTTTATATATATATAATTGCCACTGAATGTACAGTTATACACATTCTTGTTTATATTATATGTTTCCCTTATAAGACCTTCCGTCATGTCTATCTCTATGAGTCCGAAGGCTGTACATAGGTATGCTTTGTTGCCATTCAGTACTACATTGTTGATTGTTTTATCTACTGTCATCGACTTATTATAATAGTCGGCTATGTTAATGACGTTAGATTTATTGTCAATAAGGTCTATATTATTATTGGAATATATAATAATGAGCTTCTTTGCAGTATTGTTCCATGCAATTTTTGATATGGTGCAATCACTTAGAGGATATACTTTGTCGTATGTCGTTATACTTTCGTCGTTTACGTTATACGAGAATAAATCGCCAGAACTGAGTACATAAATCATGTTGCCAGCAGGTTCTATATCGGTAATATCTCCGTATGCCAGATAGTTTTTCCAGTTATTGAAAGATGCAGCATTGGTATTTATTGCCAATGCTGATATTGATGAAAGTATTGTAATAAAGAGTTTGCGCATATAAAAATTATCTTTCTGTTACTTGTTATATAACTGAAACATTTATTTTTTATTGCATTTTATGTTGTCTATGTTAGAATTAAGGCGTGTTATAAAAATTCCACGCATTATTAAATACGTCAAAGGTGATTTTTAGAACCCGCATTAAGATATTCAACAAACTGTCTTACAGCTCTTGCTCTGTGTGATATTTTGTTCTTTATATCATGTCCGAGTTCGGCAAAGGTATAGTTATAGCCCTCTGGTTGGAATATTGGGTCGTATCCAAAGCCTGAGTTTCCTTTCTTTTCGGTTGTTATTTTGCCTTCTACAATCCCCTCAAACAACAATGGTTTAATATTATTTTGGCTACCTTCTTGTTGCTTTTTTGATTTCTGGATATATGCAATAACGGTTCTGAACCTTGCTTTACGGTTATCATTCCCATTAAGCTCACTAAGAAGTTTATTCATGTTTGCCTCGCTATCATGACCTTCTCCACCTGCATAACGGGCTGAATATACTCCTGGAGCACCATTTAAGGCATCAACTTCCAGTCCTGTGTCATCGGCAAAAACACTGATATCGTAATTGTCGAATATATATTTTGCTTTTATAATGGCATTTTCTTCGAGCGTTTTCCCTGTTTCGGGTATATCTACATTGCAGTTTATATCCTTGAGAGAAAGCACTTCGTATTTATTTCCAAGTATTTCTCTTATCTCCTCAAGCTTGTTCTTGTTGTTCGTTGCGAATACTATTTTCATTTTCTGCTTCCTTTTTTACTGATACTTTAATAGGGTCAAAGCCTTCTCCGAATACACCTTGTACGCTACTTTGACTAACGAAGGCGTTAGGATCTATAGATTTTATAATGCGGAAAATAATAACACTTTCCCTCTTTTTTGCCATCAGACATATCACTTTCATAGGATGTCCTGAATACCAACCATGACCATCAAGTATTGTCATGGTATGGTCTGTTTGTTTTGCTATGGCATTTGCTATCTCCTGATGCTTCTTGGAGAATATCATAAATTGTACTGATTGCCTCTGCCAACTCATAACAAAGTCGAGCATATTACATTCTATAAACATCGTACAAAGACCGAAAACAACCTTCTGACAGCGTACTGGGAATGGTCCGAAACTATCAATAGCCAAACAACTGCCTATTATAATAAGGTCTACCATTATAAGTGCTTTGCCGAGAGATACATTGTGGTATTTGTTTACAACGGCTGCTACGATGTCTGTACCACCAGTGCTTCCGTTATTAAGAAATACTATAGCCAGTGCAGTTCCTGTTAACATACATCCTATGATTAGGGACATGAAGTCGTTACCCTCCCCCATCAGCTTGTAGAAAGTACCATCTGGCAATGTTACTATCTTTTGCGCCATTTCAAGCATTATAGTAATGACAAACGTAGCATATATGGTTTTGGCAAGGAACTTTACTCCTAATTCTTTAAGAGCAGCAATGATAAGTACGGCGTTGATAATGAAAAAGGTCCATTGAACAGGAAACTTTGTAACATAAAATATTATTGCTCCAATACCTGCAATACCACCTGTTACTATCTTATATGGTAGAAGGAAAAATGTAAATCCGAATGTATAGAGTAGTAAGCCAAGCGTTATATAGAAATAATCCTTTACTTCGCGTATAATCATCTTACCCGAATTGGTATTGAAGAATGATGTATACTTCTTCTCATTATATTCGTTGCTATAAGAAATTTTGCTTGACATAATGTGGGTAGTTTAGAGTAATGTATTATTAAGAGAGTATTGAAAGTTTGTAGGATTATATGGTGTATAGTAAAAAAATCCCCTCCCCGCTGTGTAAAAGCAGTGGGGAGAGGGAATATTTCTATTATTTTATAACCACGTTTACTATCTTTTTTGGAACCACAATTACTTTTATAACCTGTTTTCCCTCAAGATACTTCTTACTCTTCTCGTCAGCAAGAACCTCGTTCTTTATTGTTTCGTTATCGGCATCCACAGGGAATGTCTTCTGATAACGTGCCTTGCCGTTAAAAGAAATTGTAAGTTGCATATTGCTCTCTACGAGATATTCCTCGTTGCATATAGGCCACTGGGCATCGCAAACTGTTTCTTTGTTGCCAAGCTGATGCCACAATTCTTCTGCTATATGTGGTGCAAATGGAGCTATGAGTACTACAACATCTTGCAAAAGTGCCTTGTTGTGGCATTTAAGTTGTTGCAATTCTCCCACGCAAATCATGAATGCCGATATGCTTGTGTTATAAGAGAAGTGTTCAATGTCGAACGTTACTTTCTTTATAAGCTTATGTACGCTCTTCAATTGTTCGGCTGTTGCATCTTCATCATTAGGCATGAACTGTCCTTCACGGTTATAGAACAATCCCCAAAGCTTCTTTAAGAAGCGATGACAACCATCAATACCATTTGTATCCCATGGCTTACTTGCTTCTACAGGACCGAGGAACATCTCGTAAAGTCGTAGGGTGTCGGCACCATACTTCTCTACTATCATGTCAGGATTTACCACATTGAACATGCTCTTCGACATCTTTTCTACAGCCCAACCACATACATACTTACCGTCTTCAAGTATGAATTCGGCATTTAAGTATTCTGGTCGCCATTTCTTAAATGCATCTGTATCAAGAATATCTCCATGTACTATGTTTACATCCACATGGATTGGAGTAACTTCATATTGGTCTTTAAGTCCGAGACTAACAAAGACAGGAGCCTTTGAGTGGTCATCTGAGTTTATGCGATATACAAAGTTTGAACGTCCTTGTATCATTCCTTGGTTCACAAGTTTCTGGAATGGCTCTTCCTTACATGATACTCCGCAGTCGAAAAGGAACTTATTCCAGAAGCGTGAGTATATAAGATGTCCTGTAGCATGTTCTGTTCCACCGACATAAAGGTCTACGTTCTGCCAATATTCATCCACATCTTTTGCCACGAGAGCATTATCGTCGTGTGGATCCATATAGCGCAGATAGTATGCTGAAGACCCAGCAAATCCTGGCATAGTGTTAAGCTCAAGAGGGAAAACAGTAGTGTTGTTGATGAGACTCTTATCTACAATCTCGTTCTTTTCTGTATCCCAAGCCCATTTTTGTGCATGTCCAAGAGGTGGCTCTCCTGTTTCTGTTGGCTTGTATTGGTCAACTTCAGGTAGCTCCAGAGGTAGACATTCTTCTGGAACCATGTATGGCATCTCGTCTTTATAATATACAGGGAATGGTTCTCCCCAGTATCTTTGGCGAGAGAAAATGGCATCTCGCAAGCGATAGTTTACCTTTACTCTTCCTATACCTTTATCCGTTACGTATTTCTTTGTTGCGGCTATTGCTTCCTTTACGGTAAGTCCGTTGAGAGAGAAATTATCTGTTGTTTCTTTTCCCTCTACTGGTGAGTTGCAAACAGTTCCTTCTTTAGCGTCAAAACTCTCTTCGCTAACATCGGCACCCTCAATGAGCGGGATGATAGGAAGGTTAAAATGCTTTGCAAAAGCATAGTCGCGAGAGTCGTGAGCAGGTACTGCCATTATTGCTCCTGTACCATATCCAGCCAATACATACTCAGAAATCCAAATAGGAATATTATCTCCAGTGAATGGATTTACGGCATACGAACCAGAGAAAACACCAGTTACCTTATGGTTAGCCATACGGTCAAGCTCTGTACGCTTCTTTACGTATGCCAGATATTCCTCTACTTCTGCTTTCTGTTCACTAGTTGTGAGCTTCTCAACGAGTTCACTTTCAGGTGCCAGCACCATAAATGTAACTCCGAAAATAGTATCGGCACGAGTGGTAAAAATAGTGAAATCCCAATCCTGTCCTGCTACTTTAAACTGCATTTCTGTACCTTCGGAACGTCCAATCCAGTTTTTCTGTGTTTCCTTGATACTATCGCTCCAGTCTACGGTATTAAGTCCGTCGAGTAATCTCTGTGAATAAGCACTGACGCGCAGGCACCATTGGCGCATTTTCTTCTGTACTACGGGGTATCCACCACGTTCGCTAACACCGTCTACAACCTCATCGTTGGCAAGTACAGTGCCGAGTCCTGCACACC
>CAVKAH010000075.1:0-10965 GCA_963654095.1 Oscillospiraceae bacterium | reverse complement strand
ACTCAGGCTGGTAAGTTCTTCTATTGTGAAAGGAACTTCACCATTAAACCTATCGCAAAGCTCATGTGCCATACTTACAAGATGTCTTGACTTTGCATTAGGATATGACACACTACGGATATATTCATAAATATCTTCGGCTTCTGCCTGCGACATAGTACGTGCATCGGGGTAATGACGGAATAGTTCTGGGGTTACAGTGTTTACTCTCTTATCCGTGCATTGTGCACTTAGAAGCGTTGCAACAAGTAGTTGAAAGGTGCTTCCAAACTCAAGTTCCGTTGTTACATGCTGCATATTCTTCTCAAAATAGTCAAGCACAATCTTATATCGCTCAGAACGTTTCATATAAATATATATACTTATATTTTAAAAATTTGCCTCTTTTCTAGTCTTTATATGATAATATCGGCGATTTGTTACCGCTATAGCGGTACCATTGAGCCGATAATATCACTTTATAGGGCAGATTTACAAAAAAGACAAATAATGCAGATTACAGAAAAGCATAATTCTCTGTCAATCTGCATTACATTTAAATATCCCTTTTGTTTGGAATTACTCTGCAGAAGCTGTATCTTCTTTCTCTTTGTCTTCTTCTACAAAGTTTGTTACACCATTGCTAACAAGTATATTGTACCACTGAAGAAGCTTCTTTATATCACTGTTATGAACACGCTCGCGGTCATAATCAGGCAAAATCTCTGCAAAATAAGCATGCAACTCATCATTTGAACACTTACGATAGTTCAATGAGCATACCTTACCATCTTCTTTACGAAGAACAGAGTCAAGGATGTTCATCAATGGAACATCATCTGCATTTGTATACATTGCTATGTCTGAAAGGCTTGTTACTCTACCTGAAGCAAATACTGGTACACGACGATGTGTTCCGTCTAATGCTTCAACGATAAGATTCATCTTTGCTCTTGACACGAGTTTATAAAGTCCTGGCTTTCCCGCTACTGATAAAATTGTATAATCCATTGTTTTTAGTGTTTTTATTTATTATTGTTTTCTAATTTTATTCGCCTTAATATTTCTTCTATCTGGGAGTTTATATCATCCGTTCCGTCGTTTATTATCACATAATCACTGCGTTTTACAACCTCCTCCTGACTCATCTGACAATCAATCCACTCCTTTGCCTTATCTTTTGATATGCCGTCGCGATTCATTATTCTACTTATTCGCACTTCCAAAGGAGCAGCAACACATATTATTTTATCTACAAGTTTATCAAAACCACTCGTAAATAATATGGCACACTCCATATAACGATATCCCGACTCTATGAAATCCTGAGCTACAGCAGGATGAACTACAGAATTGACAAGTCTTGCATTTTCGTCTGAAGATAGGATAAACGCAGCTATACAGGCTTTGTTAGGTATATCTCCGTCGTATGCATCCTTCCCGATAAGTTCCACTAATCGTCTTCTCACCTCAAGAGACTGACGCATTATCCTTTTTGCAGCATTATCGCAATCGTACACATCTATTCCCTTTTTCTTGAGACATTCGCAAACGTACGACTTACCGCTACCTATACCCCCTGTTATTGCAACTTTCATAAAACGCCTACTGTTCTTCTATAAGATAATCAACCTGCGATACCTCCGTATGCGCATTTCTCACTCCATGAGGCATCGAAGCAACCTTTAGAGTACATTTCTCTGAAGGATTGGCAATAAGGTTATTATAGTCTACAACTACTTTGAATTTCTCTGGTGATATAGTTCTGAATATACTTGCACCTACTGTGAATATAACCTTAACCCTAGAAGGAAATGTACGAAGGACCTTACCTTCGGGCATATTAACTGCAACTATAGGTACCTCAACACTCTCTTCTGTCAACACATCAGGATATACCGACACCTTAACATGTGATGGAACACACTTCACTCCCCTTATGGTTGTTAGGTTCAAATCCCTCACTATAGTGTCCTTCAAATTATGAATATTCACTCGCTCTGTATAGACATATTTTATGCTGTCAAGCATACGTTGGCTTCCGTAAATGTCCACCATTTGAGGGGAAAACTCAACCTTTGCAAGGTAATAGCTTGCGCTGGGTATGATATTACCATACATCTTTACAGGTATACGTTTGTGCATACCATAATTGTAGAAATATTCAAATTTTTCAGGTTTGATACTTACTATCCTTGAAGAACTATATATTTCCTGATATATTGCCTTAGATAATTCTGAAGTGGAAAGCATTCCATATCCAGTTTTTTTGATATATGAAGAGAACGGCAAATCTACCCTTTTCACACCGTCACCATACAGATAAGCGCAAAGTGTATACCCCTTGTCGCGAAGTACAACACGAAGCGTATCATCTGCATCACTCGTCAGTACAACATTCTTGGGGATGTTGACAATACGAACAGGTATCTTCACTTCCTTCTCGTATGTATCATTTAAAGCCAATAATAGCCAAAACGCACCACTTAAAGCAAGGAAAAATAAAAAAATCAGGAACTCCTTATTCACTATATTGAAGAAGGAGTTTCTGACAAACTTGCAAATATTCAGGATATTATGCTTCATTATTTTGCTTGGGCTGCAGCTGATGTTGCTGTAATATCGGCAAATACGTAACCTTTGTCTACTGTTATTACAACACCTTTGGCGATTTCAAGCTCAACTTTATTAGTTGTTAAGTCGATTCTCTTTACTGTACCGTACACTCCACCACCAGTTACAACACTTGCTCCTTCAGTAAGGGAATTTTGGAAATTACGTATTTCTTTCTGTTTCTTCTGTTGTGGACGAATCATAAAGAACCACATGATGGCAAATATTGCCACCATCAATAAAAGCGGCGACATAGAGGAAACACCTGTATTCTCTGCTGCTAAAAACATTGTTGTAATCATAATTTTCTTCTTTATCTATTTATTAATATAATAATGTATAAACGTTTAACGCTTATTTATTGTTTTCATCAATTTTCTGCTATCTACAAGATAATGAGCAATAGCGTCAAGCATACCATTTATATATGAACCGCTCTTAGGCGTGCTATATAATTTTGCTAGCTCAACATATTCATTTATAGTAACACTTATAGGAATGTTAGGGAAATTCATCATTTCCGCAATAGCAATCTGCATAATAACAACATCCATATAAGCAAGACGCGAGAAATCCCAGTTACGTGACGTCTCACTCATATATCTCTGATACTGATCTGCATTTAATATTGTTGCACGGAAAAGCTTTGCGGCAAAATCCTTATCCTCTGCATCTTTATATTCTGGTAGAAGTTCTTGCCTTGAGGAATTTTTAGGGTCAAAGCGTTTAATTGTCTTTAATACGAATGTGTCAACAATCTCCTTGTCATCATTCCAATATAAGCTCCATTCTTCAAGCAACGAGTCCAAATCGTCATTATCCATAATAAGAGTCTTATACAATTTACGCCATACCTCACGATCTACCTCGTATGAGTCCTCCTCACTCTCAATATAATCTTTATAAATCTGTGATTGTTCAATCTGGGAAAGTAGGTTTCTTACAAATTCGATATTATCTTTCCATGATCGTTTTTGTGTTTCCATGTACTCACAGAGTTGTTCGTTTCCTTCAAGCTGCGCAGCAAATCTATTATTAACAAACTTACTTGAAGGCATCGCTTTACCTTCTCTTTTTGCATGCGCTACCTCAACATCATAGTGTAAATGTGCTTCTCTGGAGACAGCAACTATCAACGACAAAAGACAATTATACAAATCGTAAGCTTTTGAAAGACTAAAAAGCAATTCTTTCTCTGCGTTATCCATATTGTGATTGCCGTTCTGATAGTATGCATAGGTTAACTGGACAATTTTTATCCTTATCAATTCTCTGTTTATCATATTATATTATATAATTGATGTGTATTTCAAAAACCTTTGCAAAAATACTTAAATTAGACTTTACTTGCAAGAAAATCATATGGTTTTATCCATTTTTCTAACGAATATTTGTAAGTTAAGCAAAAAAACAATACCTTTGCACAGCTTTTTCAAGCACTCGTGAATATATTTTCCGTGTGATGGTGAATTAAGCATTAATTTATTAACAACTTAATTTAGAGTAACACAATTATGAAAGAAGTTGAAGTTAAAGGTCAGAAAAGAGCTGACCTCGGCAAGAAAGCCGCTAAAGCTATGCGTAAGGAGAACCTTATTCCTTGCAACCTCTATGGTGAGGCTAAAGACGAGAACGGAGCACCAGCAGCAATGTCTATCGCTTGTCCTATGAGCGAGCTTAGAAAGATTGTTTACACTCCTCACATCTACGTTATTAAGCTTATAATAGATGGCGAAGAGCACACAGCAATCCTCAAGGAATTGCAGTTCCACCCAGTTACAGACGCTCTTCTACACGTTGATTTCTATGAAGTTAACGATCAGAAGCCTATCACAATCGGTATTCCAGTAAAACTTAATGGTCTTGCACAGGGTGTACGCGATGGTGGACGTATGAACCTTTCTATCAGAAAGATTAACGTTACAGCAAAATATCAGGATATTCCAGAGCACCTCGATATCGATGTTACACCACTTACTATCGGCAAGAGCATCAAGGTTGGCGACCTTCACTACGAAGGACTCGAGATGGCAACAAGCAAGAATGTTGTTGTTTGCTCAATCAAGGCTACTCGTAAGTCTATCGCTGCTGCTAACGCAGAGGCTTAATATCGCAAGCTAAGTAAGTTTAAAGATATTTTATACAAGGGTGATTCTGAATAGAAATATTTAGAGTCATCCTTTTTTGATTAAACAAAAAGGACATGGAGAAGTTTCTTATCGTTGGATTAGGCAATCCTGGCGACGAATATGACAAGACAAGACATAACACGGGATTTATGGTTCTTGACGTTTTTGCTAATGAAGTAGGCATTTCGTTTGAGGACAAAAGGTATGGTTTTGTGGCTGAGACGTCCGTAAAAGGACGAAAATTATTTCTACTAAAACCTACTACATTCATGAATCTTAGCGGAAATGCAGTAAGATATTGGATGAATAAAGAGAACATTCCCGTAGAACATCTGCTCGTTATTGTTGACGACCTTTCACTTCCACTCGGCAATATACGTCTAAAAGGAAGCGGAAGCAATGGTGGACATAACGGATTAGGAAATATTCAATCTGTAATCGGAACACAAAAATATGCAAGACTTCGTATTGGTATCGGTAATGAATTTCAGCGCGGAAGGCAAGTAGAATGGGTTCTTGGAAAATACAACACTGAGGAAATGCAGACTCTTACTCCATCCATCAAGACTGCAGGAGAAATTATAAAAAGTTTTGCCCTTTCAGGTATAGACATAACGATGAACCAGTTTAACCACAAGAAACAATAATGGCAGACACAGCGAGAATCGACAAATGGCTCTGGGCTGCACGTATATTCAAGACACGCTCTATTGCAGCCGATGCTTGTAAGAACAGCAGAGTAACTATTAACGGCATAAACGTTAAACCATCACATATGGTTAAAGTCGGCGAGACTATAAGCGTAAAGAAACCACCAGTAATCTATTCTTTTAAGATTTTGCAATGTATCGAACAACGTGTAGGAGCGAAGCTAATTCCCACCATATACGAAAACGTTACAGACCCTAAACAATATGAAATCTTAGAGATGAGCCGCATTAGTGGGTTTGTTGATAGAGCAAGAGGTACAGGTAGACCTACCAAAAAGGAACGCCGTAGCCTTGATGCCTTCACAGATCCTACAATGTTCGGCTTTGATGATAAAGAAGAAGATTTTGATATTTATTAAAATAATTCAAGATGAAAAGCATTGCAATATTCGCCTCTGGCAATGGCTCAAACTGTGAAAACATAATTAAGTATTTCATTGGTTCAAACATCGCTCAAGTTTCTCTCGTAATAACGAACAACCCTTCTGCAAAGGTTATAGAGCGAGCAAAACGACTAGGTATACCTGTAAGTATTGTGCAGAAAGCAGATTTTTGTGATAGCAACATTATGCTACAAATTCTCAGAAGCTATAACATTGACCTTATTGTTCTAGCAGGTTTCTTGCTTTTCATCCCTGAATATCTTATCAAAGAATACTCATACAAGATAATAAACATCCACCCTTCCCTATTGCCAAAATATGGTGGCAAAGGGATGTATGGTATGCATGTTCACGAAGCCGTAAAGAAAAACGAAGAGAAAGAAAGTGGAATTACAATCCATTTCGTAAGCAATGAATATGATAAAGGTAAGATTATTGCACAATATTCTACCGAAATTTCTGCAAATGATGATGCAGAAGATATAGCGGAAAAGGTACACAAGCTGGAATACGAATATTATCCAAAGACTATTGAGAAAATAATAAGAGAGGAGGAACAAATAAATGTTTAAAAGATATATTTTTTCTACGGTGGTTTGTCTTGTTTCTTCTATGGCGTGTGCGCAATATCATGAGGTTTTCACTAATAGTATACGCTCACTTCAAGTGGTATGCGGCGACAAGTGGTTGGCAATGCCTATAATGAAACTAAACGACAATAGTTCAACAAACACGATGAATATCGCTTTCGACGACCTGTCGCATACTTACAGAAGATTTACATATAACATTGAGCACTGTGAGGCTGACTGGTCAACAACAGAGTCTCTCTTTGCAAGCGACTACATCGATGGATTTTCTACAGACAATACCATTGATGACATCGAAGAATCTATAAACACAAACACGCTATACACCCACTACAGGTTAAGCATTCCTAACGAAAATCTGAAAATCAAACTAAGCGGAAACTACAGATTAAATATCATTGACGACAATAGTGGAGAAAAGATATTGTCTGCTTGCTTCATGGTTGTTGAGCCTATAACTAATGTTACCATGAAGGTTTCAACAAATACAGATATAGACACTAATAAATCTCATCAGCAGATAGATATGACTTTAAGCTATAATGGACTTCGCATTACAGACCCTTCTACACAAATAAAAACCGTCATACTGCAGAATGGAAGATGGGATAATGCAAGAATAAACGTTAAGCCACAATATATTACGACCAGCAGTTTACAATGGACTCATAACCGAAAACTAATATTTGATGCTGGAAACGAATATCACAAGTTTGAGATTCTTGCCACATCACATGCCACTCTTGGTGTAGACAACATCGGTTGGGACGGTAAAAACTATCATGCTTATCTTTTCCCAAACGAGCCTCGCCCCAATTATCTATATGACGAAGATGCCAATGGAGCATTCTATATCCGTAACAGCGACAATATAGAAAACGACAGAACAAGCGACTACATGTATGTACATTTCGCATTAAACTGTAGTTCGCCTGTTTCAGGAGATGTTTACATAAACGGAGCATGGACCTACGACAGGTTCTTGCCGGAATACAAAATGCAATATAATGAAACAAAGAAATGCTATGAAGCAAGTATTCCGTTAAAACTAGGTTATTATTCTTTTCAATATGTCATGCTTAACGACAATGGAGAAGCGACAATAATGCCGACAGAAGGAAGTTTCTTCCAGACAGAAAATAAATACCAAGCTCTTGTATATTATCGTGGGCAAACGGATCGAACAGACCGACTTGTTGGATATAATGAAATACAGATAAAATAACAAAGAGCTTAGGACTGATTTGATACATGGATAAAGTTTTTCTTCACATAAAACACATTATTAGTTAACGCAAAAGCAAATACACGAAACCGAAATAATTACGAAAAAAAACTAAAATCTTTGCAAAAAACAAATATTATCTATACCTTTGGAGAAACTTATTACAAATTTGGAATATTGTGAAGACTAAAATATACATATTATTACTATCCTTTTTACCTGTGTTAGGATTTGCACAAAAGATATCATTAGGTTCTTGTATTACTAAAGACGGCGGTCAATATAAGGGAGAAATGGTGGCAGGAAAACCTAATGGGAAAGGAAATGTAATATACAAAAATGGCGACACATACGAAGGTGAATACGTAAAAGGAAGAAGGCAAGGTTATGGTGTATACACATTCTCTGACGGAGAGAAATATGAAGGAGAATGGTTCCAAGACCAGCAACATGGTAAAGGTGTTTATCATTTTATGAATAATAACAAGTATGATGGTCTATGGTTCCGCGATTACCAAGAAGGACACGGCATAATGTACTATTATAATGGGGACAAATATGACGGCAACTGGTTTCAAGACAAAAGAAACGGCAAAGGAAAGTACACTTATGTTAGCGGTGCCTTCTACGATGGAGAATGGAAGGACGACAAGAAGAACGGCAAAGGTTTCTTTGACTGGGGAGACGGCACGACATATGACGGTATGTGGGTAAATAATATGCGCTCTGGAAAAGGAACAAATAAATATTCCGATGGCGATGTATATACAGGCGATTGGCTTGAAGACTATCAAAACGGCAAAGGAATATATAAATTCAAGAATGGCGATACATACGAAGGCGACTATATCCATGGCAAAAGAACAGGAGAAGGTATATTCCGCTTTGCAAACGGCGATAAATATACAGGGCATTTCAATGAAGGTTATATGGACGGCATGGGAACTTTTGTATGGAAAAACGGTGATATTTATGTTGGTTCGTGGAGGAACGACCAACAGAATGGTCATGGAAAGTTAACCAAAAAGAGCGGTGATGTGTTTGAAGGAGAGTTCAAAGACGGAAGACAAGACGGACAGATGATTATCCATTTTGCCGATGGAAGGAAATTTAAAGGCACTTATCGTAACGGAAAAAGAAACGGAGAAGCCATCGAAGTGGATAAAGATGGAAAACGTTTTGAGGGTTCATACAAAGACGATGAACGAGATGGAAAGTTTATAGAAAAGGATAGAAACGGCAATATTATAGCTCAGGGCATGTATACCCGTGGCAAAAGAAACTAATTATATATAACTTTTAAATAAAAACATTATGGTTATCGACACACTTGACAATTTAGAGAAATACGCTTCTCTTAACCCTTTATTTAAAGATGTTTGCGATTTTTTGAAGGCTAACAACCTTAACACTCTTGAAGAAGGCAAACATTTCATCAAAGAAAAAGACTTGTTCGTTAATATTCAAACAGCAAAAGGCAAAACTAAAGAAGAGGCTAAGTTGGAAACACACAAGAGAATGATTGATATCCAGATACCTCTTGACACTGAGGAGACTTATGGATACACACCTCTTAAGGATCTGCCAAACGAAGAATACAACGATGAGAAAGACATCACAAAATATGCCATTCTTGCCGATACTTATGTAACATGCAAGCCAGGAGAATTTGCAATTTTCTTCCCACAAGACGGACATGCGCCGTGCATATCTGAGAAGCCACAAATAAAGAAGGCTATCTTCAAAGTATTGGCATAATACGCTAAAAAATAATGAAAGGAGGATTTATTCCTATTAACGCAAATAATCTGTATTTATGGCAAACAATACGAACAAAACAGTTTCTCGGCGAAAAGTTGCCACTGCACATAAAGAGACTCCAAAGCATATTGGACTTGTGCAAAGAGATGGATACCTTGAGCCATACGAAGAGGCGATAAGAGGTAGACACGACCATGCTGAATGGAAGAAGAACCAGATTACAAACAACGGAAAGAAAACTCTTGAGTCGTTTGCAAGTGGATACGACTATTATGGTCTCCATAAATTGAAAAGAGGCTGGGTATTCAGAGAATGGGCACCTAATGCCACAGACATATATCTTGTCGGTGATTTCAACGACTGGAAAGAGGATGAAAAGTTCCGTGCAAAAAGAATAAAAGGTACAGGAAACTGGGAACTAAAGTTGTCGGAGAAAGCCATAAAGCACGGCGAGCTTTATAAAATGCACGTTTATTGGGACGGTGGCAATGGAGAAAGAATACCAGCTTGGGCTCAAAGAGTTGTACAAGATGAGAATACAAAAATATTCTCCGCACAAGTATGGAACCCAGAACCATATATTTGGAAGAAAAAGAAGTTTTCTCCAAACAAAGCTCCGTTACTAATATACGAATGTCATGTCGGTATGGCGCAAGATGCCGAAAAAGTTGGAACATACGCAGAATTTCGTGATAACATCTTGCCAAGAATCAAGAACGATGGCTACAACTGCATACAGATTATGGCTATCCAGGAACATCCTTATTATGGTTCCTTCGGATACCATGTTAGTAGTTTCTTTGCACCATCAAGTAGATTTGGCACTCCAGAAGAACTGAAATCGCTTATCGATACTGCACACGAGATGGGCATTGCCGTAATTATGGACATTGTTCATAGTCATGCTGTAAAGAACGAGATAGAGGGATTAGGAAATCTTGCAGGCGACCCTTGTCAGTATTTCTATGCTGGCGACCGCAGAGAACATCCAGCTTGGGACAGTCTTTGCTTTGATTATGGTAAAGACGATGTTATACATTTCTTGCTGAGCAACTGCAAATATTGGCTTAAAGAGTTCCACTTTGATGGCTTCCGCTTTGACGGAGTAACATCAATGTTATACTATAGCCACGGATTAGGAGAGGCTTTCTGCAACTATGGCGACTACTACAATGGTCACGAAGACGATAATGCCATCTGCTATCTCACACTTGCGAACGAGCTAATACATGAGGTTAACCCTAAAGCAATAACCATTGCAGAAGAAGTGAGCGGTATGCCAGGACTTGCTGCCAAATATAAAGACGGCGGCATGGGGTTCGACTACCGCATGGCAATGAATATCCCTGACTACTGGATAAAAACGATAAAAGAAAGGAAGGACGAAGATTGGAAACCAAGTAGTATATTCTGGGAGGTAAAAAACCGTAGACCTGACGAAAAGACTATTAGCTATTGCGAAAGTCATGATCAGGCTCTCGTAGGAGACAAGACTATCATTTTCAGACTTATTGATGCTGATATGTATTGGCATTTTAAGAAAGGCGACGAGAATGATGTGGCATTACGAGGCAT
>CAVKAH010000074.1:0-11117 GCA_963654095.1 Oscillospiraceae bacterium | reverse complement strand
GTTTATATGTGCAAAAGTAAGACTTTTTAATTTCTTTATACAATTAATCCACACATTTTTTATAAGGCGGGGTCTAAAATATGCGTGGAATTTTTAGAATGCGCCATAATCAAGTCCTATATAATCGGGTATTACGCAGTCGGAGTATTCCTTTATGGAGCAAGCTTCATTGGTCGTAGATAATCCTACGACAAACATTTGTGCAGCTCTTCCCGACTTTAATCCATTGAAGCTATCCTCAAAGACTACACACTCATCTACCTTTAAACCAAAGCGTTGAGCTGCCTTGAGATAACAATCGGGTGAAGGTTTGCTCTCTGCAAAATCTTCTGAAGTCAACACTGCATCAAAATATGATTTAAACTCAGGATGCTTTGAATACACATTAAGCATCTTCACCTTGTTAGAACTTGTAACAACGGCAGTCTTAACACCATTCTTACGTATGTCCTTAACAAAAGCCTCAAAGCCACTTACGTATTCATAATCCATATTCTTTTCAAACTCATCGAGTTCGGAAGTAATCTGACGCTGTACATCTTCATCCTTAAAATACGCATTATATATCTGCACAAGCGTCATCCCCTTTATCTTTTGCTCCATTTCAGGCTCATTAGGATAGTATTTCCGAAACTGCTTTCCCCAAAACACGGTGTACTGTGGCTCTGTATCAAACACGACACCGTCTAAATCAAACAATGCCGCACGAAACGTTTTATTGCTCATATTTTATTCCTTTTTGCTCTTATCTCATTAAGATTTTGGGGTGTTCTATAAACTCCTTGCTCTGCAAAACATCAATAACAAGCAATTTATTGACCCCGTCTTTTACAAATCGGGGGCAAAATTAACAAAAAACTATGATTTAATATTAATTGCGAAAGTTTATTTTGTTATCATAACGAATTACTGTAACTTTGCCACAACTATTAATAAGGCGGGTTCTATATAATTTGTCTTTGATGGATGTTTAACTTGGTGTGGATACAAACACGCTTTTAATTAACGAATACAGCAATGGAAGAAATCCTAAAATATTTTCCGAAAATTACCGAAAGGCAAAAAGAACAGTTTGCTGCACTATTCAACTTATATAAAGACTGGAACGAAAAGATTAATGTGATATCAAGAAAAGATATCGACAATCTATATACGCACCACGTACTACACTCGTTGGCTATAGCAAAAGCCGTAAGCTTTCGCCCAGGAACAAAGGTTCTTGACTTTGGAACAGGAGGCGGTTTCCCTGGAATTCCCCTTGCCATAATGTTTCCTGACGTTCATTTCAAGATGATTGACGGTACGGGCAAGAAGATAAAAGTAGTCAATGAGGTTGCAACAGCAATAAAGCTTGATAACATCGAGGCGGTACACCTACGAGGAGAAGAAGAGACGGAGAAATACGACTTCGTTGTAAGCCGTGCCGTAATGCCTCTGCCCGACTTGATGAAAATAATAAAAAAGAATTTCAGCAATACATCACAGAACTCGCTGCCTAACGGACTGCTATGTCTGAAAGGGGGCAACGTGGAAGGAGAAATGCATCCATACAAAAAGATAGCTGAAGCCGTGGAGATAACGAACTGGTTTGACAATGAATGGTTCAAAGATAAATTCGTTATCTATGTACCTGCCACCTAAGTAGAATTAGCTTATAAGTTTCCATATCATACATACAAAATAAGAGAAGCGATGTTAAGTATTGAGAAGTTTGAATGTAATATGTTTCAAGAGAATTGTTACATAGTAAGTGATGATACGAAAGAATGTATTATCATAGATTGTGGAGCTTTCTACGAGGAAGAAAGATGCGCTATCGTAAACTACATCACGAAACAAGGCTTAACACCCACACACCTTATAAGCACACACGGACATATCGACCATAATTTTGGCAATAACACCATCTTTGAGAAATATAAGCTAAAGCCTGAGGTGTGCAGTAAAGACGAGCTACTTATGAACAACCTTGCTGCTCAAGCTAAAGCGTTTATCGGACTTAACTATACAGAGAGCATACCTGATGTCGGTAAGTATTATGACGAGAATTATAAAATAAAATTCGGTAATCACATAATGTCGGTAATACCAACACCAGGGCATACACCTGGCTCTGTAATGCTATATTGCAAGGAGGAGAATGTGGTTTTCTCTGGAGACACACTATTCAAGATGAGTATAGGAAGAACAGACTTCCAGTTTGGTAGCTATCCCGACATCATTGAAAGTCTGCGGAATATCACGAGCTTACTACCACCCGAGACTGTTGTACAACCTGGACATGGCGACAAGACAACTATAGGATTTGAAGCAATGCACAACCCATATCTAAAATAAAGAGATAACAATGTCTGAAAAAATAATATTAGGCATAGATCCTGGAACTAACGTTATGGGGTATGGGCTATTGAAAGTGGTGGGCAACAAAGCATCAATGATAGCAATGGGCGTTATAGACATGAGAAAGGAAAGCGATCCTTATCTGAGATTGGGAAGAATCTTTGAACGTGTTACAGGCATTATTGATGAGTTTCTGCCTGACGAGATGGCTATTGAAGCTCCTTTCTTTGGAAAGAACGTACAGTCGATGCTTAAATTAGGACGTGCACAGGGTGTCGCTATAGCTGCTGCCATCCACCACGACGTACCGATACACGAATACGCTCCACTGAAAATTAAAATGGCAATAACAGGACAAGGACAAGCTTCGAAGGAACAAGTTGCAGCAATGTTGACAAGACTGCTGAACATTAACGATAAAGACAAAGTGCCTTTTATGGATGCTACCGATGCTCTTGCTGCCGCATACTGTCATTTCATGCAAGCAGGGAAGCCTGATATCTCTGCGGGTTATCACAACTGGAAAGATTTCATTAATAAGAACAAGAGCAGAATTCCAGCAAGCCAGTTGGCTGCAATAAAGCGTAAATAGCAGAATAAACATAAACCAAGAAGAATTACAAATTATAATATCATTGTACAATATGAGAAAATTACTAATTGCATTATCACTCGTTGTAGTAAGCACTCTTACAGCAAATGCTCAAGAGGTTTATAAGGAGATACTTAACCTATCGGAGAAAGTGGCAAATGACAAGACTAAGGATATTGAAACGAGGAAAATAGCAACCTTCAAAGTTGACGAATTGAGATATATGGCTATGAAGGTACGTGAGGTAATGCCAGACAGCACTGTAACAATAATAGACCGACAGGCATACGCCTTGTATGATTTCATCAATCTATACACAATGAAAATTGGTGAAGCCAAGAACAAGAAGAATAAAGAAACCATCCTTGATATATTTAAAGCAGCCTCTATCCAAAATCCATGGTTCAATGATATGGATTTGGATTTGGTTGAAAGCTATATCAGAAACGATGGCTACATAACAAGTTTCTCGCTTGATACCAACTGGATTAAAGCCACAGAACAGGCTAGGAATGAACTAAGAAAGAGAGGATTGTAGCTTAAAATATCACTACCCAGCTGAAATCATTGCTACCCATTTGAGTTCTTACCAGATAACAACAAACAGAATAAACATATTACCCCACAATAATTGAATAAAGGTGGTTCCCGATAATCTGGAAACCACCTTTATTATATATACAAACCGATACGATTTAATCTTTCTCCTCCATTTCAGCTTCATGCTCCTTTATAAGAGCTTGCTGAATATCGTTAGGAACAAGCTCGTAACTTGCAAACTTTGTAGTGAAAGAAGCTCTACCGCCAGTAATAGAACTCAACGAGATACTATAGTTAGACAATTCCTTAAGCGGAACCTTTGCTTGTAGCTTCTGATATCCTGCCTCTGTATCCATTCCCATAATCAAAGCACGACGTCCCTGAAGGTCGCTCATAACATCACCCATAAAGTCTGACGGAACAAACACTTCAAGGTCGTATATAGGCTCAAGAATCTTAGGACCAGCATTCTTAAACGCTTCAGAGAAAGCAGCACGAGCAGCAAGCATAAATGAAAGTTCGTTACTGTCTACAGGGTGCATCTTGCCATCATATACTACAACACGTACATCTCTTGCATAGCTGCCAGTAAGAGGCCCTTGAACCATTCTTTCCATTATACCCTTCAATATAGCAGGCATAAAGCGTTGGTCTATAGCACCACCAACAACAGAATTTATGAATACGAGTTTTCCACCCCATTCCAAATCAACAACTTCCTTATTCTTAATGTTCATCTTGAACTCCTGACCATTAATCTTATACGAAGTAGGGTCAGGCATTCCTTCTGCGTATGGCTCTATAATCAGGTGAACCTCACCAAATTGTCCTGCACCACCCGACTGCTTCTTATGACGATAGTCGGCACGAGCTAATTTTGTAATCGTTTCACGATATGGTATACGAGGTTCTATAAACTCAACCTGCAGTTTCTCGTTGTTTTCAAGTCGCCATTTTAATGTACGTAAATGGAATTCTCCTTGTCCACGAACGATAGTCTGTCTTAGTTCCTTACTCTGTTCAACGACCCATGTAGGATCTTCCTGACGCATCTTTATCAATGCAGCCATAAGCTTCTCTGTGTCAGCCTCATTCTTTGCCTTTATTGCACGAGAATATTTTGAGTTTGGATATTTGATAAAGTCGAATTTATTTTCAGCTCCCTTACCATTAAGTGTGTTACCAGTCTTTACATCCTTAAGTTTAACGGTACAACCAATATCTCCAGCCATAATCTGCTCAATAGGTTGACGATTGGCACCTGCACAAACATATAGGTTTGCAATACGCTCCTTTGAGCCACGGTCTGTATTTGTCAAATCATCACCAGCCTTAACACTTCCACTCATCACTTTGAAATAAGACACTTCACCGATATGTGGTTCAACGCCAGTCTTGAAGAAATACAAAGAAGCTGGTTTGTCTGACTCTGCAGGAACTTCCTCACCTCTCGTATTGTGTATCTTTGGCATTTCGTCGACAAACGGAACAACATTTCCCAAGAATTCCATCAAACGTCTTACGCCCATGCTCTTGCCTGCACAAACACAGAATACTGGGAATATAGAGCGTGTAACAAGTCCTTTACGAATACCCTCACGCATCTCATCTTCTGTAAGAGTTCCCTCATCAAAGAATTTCTCCATAAGAGACTCATCATTTTCTGCAGCAGCTTCTACAAGGGCTTTGTGCAATTCCATTGCCTTATCCATCTCCTCAGCAGGAATATCCTCTATAATAGGAGCACCACCTTCTGGTTTCCAAGAATACTTCTTCATCAACAAAACGTCAATTAAAGAGTTAAATTCTGGACCTGTCTGCAACGGATACTGTATCTGAACGCATTTTGAACCATATATCTCATTCATCGAAGCAATGATAGCATCAAAGTCGCATTTCTCGCTATCTAGCTGATTTACCAAGAATATCACTGGTTTCTTCAGCTTATCTGTATATCGAAACAAGTTTTGCGTACCTACTTCAGGACCATACTGTCCGTTGATAAGCACTAAAGCCTGATCTGTTACGTTGAGTGCAGTAATAGCACCGCCCACAAAGTCGTCAGAACCTGGGCAATCGATAATATTTAGTTTCTTGTTATTCCACTCAACGTTAAAAACAGTTGAAAATACTGAGTAGCCGTATTCTTGCTCAACTGGGAAATAATCACTTACGGTATTCTTTGCTTCAATAGTACCACGACGCTTAATAACACCGCTTTCAAACAACATAGCTTCGGCAAGAGTAGTCTTGCCAGAACCCGCACTGCCAAGCAAGGCAATGTTTTTGATTTCATTAGTCTGATAAACTCTCATGTTATAATAGATTTTAGGTTTAGTCGTTTAAAGAATTTATATTCCTGTATCCGACAATATTAGATTTAACGGCATCTAAGTTATTGTTTTTTCCTCGTTTATCAAAAGAAACAATGATATTTAATCTATTTTTTAAAACATATTAGTACTTTTGCATGCAAAATCATACAAAACCATGTCAGGATTATACATTCATATACCATTCTGCAAGAGCAGATGCATCTATTGCGGATTTTACTCAACGACATCAACTGAACTTATCCAGAAATATACAGAAGCTGTTTGCGAAGAACTCAGACTAAGAAAGGATTATCTATGTGAGTCTGTCTCTACTATCTATTTTGGCGGTGGCACACCATCTCTTCTTTCTTCCAAACAAATGGCATCTATCCTTAATGCTATATATAAATATAATAAGGTGGACGATAATTGCGAGACGACAATGGAATGTAATCCCGATGATGTAACCCAAACATTTGCACAAGAACTAACCAACCTTAATGTTAACAGAGTAAGCATGGGAGCACAATCCTTTTCTGACGACATCCTAAAGTTCGCAAGAAGAAGACACTCAAGTGAACAAATAGGTAAAGCCGTAGATACATTAAGACGAAACAAAATATCTAATATTAGCATTGATCTAATGTTTGGTTTCCCTGGAGAAGATATATTCCAATGGAATAGCGATATAGACAACGCCATTAAACTTAATGTAGAACATATCTCTGCCTATAGTCTGATGTTTGAAGAAGGTACTACTCTATATAAAATGCTCCATGAAGGAAAGGTAAAAGAATGTAGCGATGAAGATTATCTTGAGATGTACAATTTATTGATAGATAAGCTAAAGGATGCGGGATACGAGCATTACGAGATTAGCAACTTTGCAAAACCAGGGTTCCGTTCACGCCATAACAGCAGCTATTGGCACGCCATAACGTATTTAGGAATTGGAGCAGCAGCCCATTCATATAACCTTTGTTCAAGACAATGGAATATCAATAATCTTAGCAAATACATCGAATCAATAGAGAAAGGTATCATTCCTGCTGAAACAGAAATACTATCAATGGATACTAAGTTCGATGATTACGTGATGACAAGTCTTAGAACCTGCGAGGGAATAGATATCGACTACATCAAAAAGAACTTTAGCGAGAAGCATTACGAATATTTAAAGAATGAAGCTGAACGACATCTAAAAAGCGGTTTCCTCGTATATACAGACGACCGAAAGAGACTTCGATTTACCAGAAAAGGTATCTTCTTAAGCGACAGCATAATGTCAGACCTCATGTATGTATAAGCTAACTTACGTATAAACACACGAAAAGCTGGATCATATACCATCCAGCTTTTCTTATCTCTATATAAAAACTTTGGGCTTATATGCCAAAACTTTATTTTTCCACTTTGTTATTTACAGGGAATACTACGATAGGCTTATATGTTTTAGCCTCTTCAAAATCCATCAAAGCATAAGCAATTATAATAACGGTATCGCCAACAAGACACTTTCGTGCTGCAGCACCATTCAAACAAATACATCCGCTTCCACGTTCTCCTTTTATAATATAAGTTTCAAAGCGTTCACCATTATTATTGTCTACGATTTGTACCTTTTCTCCTGCTATAAGATTTGCTGCATCCATCAAGTCCTCATCTATGGTAATACTTCCCATATAATTCAGATTAGCCTCTGTCACGGTAACGCAATGCAGCTTACTCTTTAATACCTCAATAAACATTTTATATTCTACTTGTTATAAATTATATTTGATATGATCAATCAGTCTGATAGGCTTCTTGCCACAGAATACTGTTATACATCCAACTATATTTTTTGTATCTTCCCAATTCTCCACATCAAGCAACGTGTCGCCGTTTACTATAGAGAAATATTCCACATCAAGTCCGTCAACGCTATTTATCTTATTAACAACCCAATCATGTGTTTCCTTTAATGAATGAGAATGTGCATACTCCTGACTCTTGTTCAGATACTTGTAGATTGTTGGGGCTATCTCTCGTTCATCGGCAGCGAGAAGTGTGTTTCTGGAAGACTTTGCCAAGCCATCAGCTTCTCTAACTATAGGACATTCCACAATCTGCACCTTAATATCAAGATACTTGACCAATGCCTTTATTACAGCTATCTGTTGCCAATCTTTCTCACCGAAATAGGCTCTATCAGGACGAACAATATAAAACAAACGACTTACTACCTGACAAACACCATTAAAATGTCCTGGTCTATGAGCACCTTCCATCACTGTCGAAACTGGTGGAAATTCAAAATGACGATTATCTGGAGTAGGATACATCTCCTCTACCGAAGGAGCTAAAACATAATCTGCCCCAACACTTTCAAGCAACTTACAGTCTGCATCAAGCGTACGTGGATATGTATTCAAGTCTGTTTTATCGTTAAACTGTGTAGGATTGACAAATACAGAAACCACTGTTACGTCATTTTCCTTTACACTACGAGACACTAACGATGCGTGTCCCTCATGAAGAGCTCCCATTGTGGGAACAAGACCTACAGTTTTGTTATCCTTGCGAACAGCAAAAAGTTCATTCTGAAGGTCTACTATTTTATGAAATACTTTCATTATATTTTTATTAATCAATTCAAATATATAGAAATATTATATGCCCTAATACAAAAGCATAGGAACATTTCTCTTGAAAATCGGTGCAAAATAACAACATTTTTCTTAAACAAGAAAGAATATGTATAAAAAAATGCCAATAAAGACAGTGTTTTGGAGTGTTTTTATTAGAACAGAATAGTTTAGTAAGTTTTTTTTCGTACTTTTGCAAGGAACAAAGTCAAATATAATGAAGGCAAAAAAAATTCTATTTATCAATCAGGAAATAATGCCGTATGTTGCAGACAGCGAGTTGTCGCGCATCGGGCGTCAGTTACCCCAATCTATTATTGACAAAGGATACGAGATTCGTACCTTTATGCCTAAATGGGGAAACATAAACGAAAGAAGAGGCCAGTTACATGAGGTTATACGTCTTTCAAGAATGATGATAATCTTTGACGAAACAGACCATCCTCTAATCATCAAGGTTGCTTCAATCCCTTCAACAAGGATACAAGTATATTTTATAGATAACGATGATTATTTCACCAAGCGTCTTATGGCAAACGACGAGAATGGCGAAGAATATGAAGACAATGGCGAAAGAGCGATATTCTTTGCGAGAGGCGTGCTTGAAACCATAAAGAAACTGCATTGGACTCCAGACATTATCCATTGTCAAGGCTGGATGGGAACTATTATCCCTTATTATGTTAAGACAGCATACAAGGATGAGCCTTCTTTCGCTAAAGCCAAAATTGTAACATCATTATTTGGCAATGGGTTAAAGAAAGACATAGAGCCAACATTCCGCCAATGTCTTGACTTCAAAGATGCACATAGCGATGTGCTTGACAATTATAACGAGAAGTTTAATTTCACAGAGTTCCAGAAATTTGCTATTGACTATTCTGACGGAATTGTAGAAGCTGGTCCTGGTGTCAATCCAGAGCTTGTCAAATATGCTCAGGAGAAAGGCAAGGCATTCTTATCTCAGGCAGGAGAAGAGGAAATAAATGCCGATGCTTATGACAAGTTCTATGATGAAGTTTACGGAGATAACGAATAACAAGCACGTTTCATTAAGGAGAGAGATATAATTAATATATCAATAAGGTCTGTTTTCACATAGTTCTAAATATATGGATAATTAGTCCTAAACATATAGATAACTAGTTCTAAACATAGGGGTAATTAGCTCTAAATATAGGGATAAATAGTTCTAAATATATGGGAACAGACTTTTAAAACACTAAGCAAATCTCATGAAATTAAAAAATATTATTTTCAGCTTTGCAGTTTTGGCTGCTGGCATTTGCTCTTGCGACGACAACACAGATACAATAGGTGGCTCCATCATTGACAACCTTGACAACGTAAACGTCACATCAGCATCCTTTCCTGTTGCCACACAGTCTACGGCATCGGGTGCTGTATATTCAAGAAGTGCCACAGGATACTTGGGAAAGGTAAAAGACCCCGAGACTGGTGCAGCCATTTCAGGAAGTTTTCTCACTCAATTCTATACTTTAGAGAATACCCAATTACCCGAGGAAAGTAGCATTGAAAGTAAATTGGATGGTAAGATAATAGCCGATTCTTGTGTGCTATATCTATATTATGATACATATTTCGGCGATAGTCTTTCTACAATGAAGCTGAAAGCTCAAGAGTTGGCAAAGCCTTTAAATGCCAGCGAGAAATATTATTCTGACTTTGATCCTAAAGCAAGTGGCTTCTTAAGAACAGGAAGCGGAAGCGTCAGTGTGAACAAGACATACTCTCTGTATGACCTTGCTGCCGACTCTATGCCTAAGAAGATAAGGATAAAGTTGCCTAACTCAACGCTCAACGCTGACGGAAGTGTCTTGAAATACGCATATACAGATAAAGACGGAAATGGATATTATAACTATGGCTCATATATTATGAACAAATATTATGAGAATCCAAAGTTATTCAAGAACGCCTATACCTTTACTAATAATGTATGCCCTGGCTTCTATTTCAAGTCAACAGATGGTTTAGGCTCTATGGCTAACATCTATCTAACTCAGATGCTCTTATATTATAAGTACACGTATGAGAAAGAAACTGACGGCGTGAAGAAAGACACCACAGTAAATGTTGTTACCACATTTGCGGGAACGGAAGAGGTTGTTCAGGCATCAAGTATTAAGAACAACGACACTAAGATAGCTCAGATGGTGGCAGACGAATCATGTACATATCTAAAGTCTCCTGCTGGAATTTATACAGAAATGACACTCCCTGTTGATGACATCATGAATGGACATGAGAATGATACCATCAACTCAGCACGTGTTTCTCTAACAAGGATAAACAACAGTGTTCATGAGGAGTATAATTTCAGTAAGCCTTCTACTCTTCTTTTAGTGCCTAAAGATAGTTTGACGTCATTCTTTGAAAACGAGAAAATAGCCGACAACAAAGAAACTTTCCTCGCTGTATATTCATCAAGCGATGCCAGTACATACGGAACAGTCGAAAACGGCTATACCTTCCATAACATAGCAAATCTGATAAAGCACTTGTATTCATTAAGGAAGGAGGGTGAAAAGATAGACCCCGAATGGACAAATAACCATCCTAATTGGAACAAAGTCCTTATTGTTCCAGTAAGTACAACATACATCACGGTCGGTTCAACCTCACAACTTGTAAAAGTAACAAACGACATGAGCATCACCGAAACGAAGCTTGTGCGTGGAG
>CAVKAH010000073.1:0-11180 GCA_963654095.1 Oscillospiraceae bacterium | reverse complement strand
AATATACGCTTTTTTAGCGAAAGGCAGATATGGTGTTATAAACAAATTAATTTGACATGACAAAATTAAGTGTAAACATCAACAAGGTTGCCACTATACGTAACGCCCGTGGTGGCAATAACCCAGACGTAGAGAAAGTGGCGCAAGACTGTCAGCTTTTCGGAGCTGAAGGTATCACAGTACACCCCCGTCCAGACGAAAGACATATCCGTTATCAGGACGTAAGAGACATTAAGCCACTGATAACTACTGAGCTGAACATTGAGGGAAACCCTATAGACAAATATATAGACCTGGTTCTTGAGGTTAAGCCTACACAGGTAACGCTCGTTCCCGACGGTGATGCCCAACTGACAAGTAACCACGGATGGGACACCATCAGCAACAAAACGTTCCTTACCGACGTTGTTGGCAGGTTCAAAGAGGCAGGCATACGCACAAGTATCTTTGTAGATCCGTCGGCTGAAATGGTGAGGGGAGCCAAAGAATGTGGGGCTGACCGTGTGGAATTGTTTACTGAGCCATACGCATCCAACTATGAACGCAACCGCGAAGAGGCTATAAAGCCGTTTGTAGATGCTGCCGTTGCGGCACGTGAACTCCAGCTCGGACTTAACGCAGGGCACGACTTGAGTCTGGTAAACCTTGCCTACTACCACAAGATGATTCCTTGGACAGACGAAGTAAGTATAGGCCATGCCCTCATTTGTGATGCCTTGTATATCGGTTTAAAGAACACTATTGAGGCATATCTGCAATGCCTGAAATAGCGAAAGCATATTATAAACAAGCGTAAACTATAATCCTTCAGAGCATCTGTATCTTGTTAACAGCAAGACAGACAGTCTGAAGGATTTTTATTTTCCACCTTCTTGCACACGAAATATTAAGGGAATTTCTGGACAACATATTTATTGCTCGTAATAACGATAAGGTTGGCGTATCGTAAAGTGGTATGTTACGCATCGTAAAATATATTCTTTTCTATCGTGAAGTATATTCTTACTAACCATTAAGTATATCTTTACAAGCAAGAAAGCCCTATTTGACAGGCTCGCAGAAAACACATTTGCTATGAATCCTTTGTAAATTCAATAAAAAAGTGTACTTTTGCCGAAATTCTAAACTAAAACATCATGTATACATTTATTGTCTGTGTTATTTGTCTTATACTGGGTTATGTCATCTATGGCAAGGTCATGGAGCGCATTATGGAGCCAGATGTAAACAAGGCAACCCCATGTTACTCCATGCAAGACGGTGTAGACTACACGCCTATGCCTACATGGAAGGTCTTTCTAATACAGTTTTTGAACATTGCTGGAACAGGTCCTATCTTCGGTACAATACAAGGTATCCTGTTCGGACCATCAGCCTATTTCTGGATTGTGTTAGGCTGTATCTTCGGTGGTGCTGCTCATGACTACATGGCAGGTATGATTTCGCTGAAGCGCAATGGTGCTTCTCTGCCAGAGATTGTGGGTGATGAGATGGGTAGCGTGGCACGCAATTCTCAACGTTATCTTGCACTTCTGCTGATGATACTCGTAGTGGCAGTGTTCGTAAAGACACCTGCGGGACTGTTGGCAAATATGACTAACGGACTCGTAGTTGACGACACGTATTTCTTTTGGGTAGTGGTAATATTCGTATATTACCTGCTTGCCGCCACGTTGCCAATAAACAAGATTATTGGTAAGATATACCCTGTGTTTGGCGTAGTACTCATCTTCATGGCAGTATGTATATTTATCGGTGTCATCGTTCATAGCGGAACACCTATACCAGAGATAACCGAAGCATTTGAAAACCATTATCCTGGCGGTGGGTTATCTGCCTTCCCATGTATGTGTATCACCATTGCCTGCGGAGCTGTCAGTGGCTTCCACGCCACTCAAAGTCCGATGATGGCACGTTGCATCAAGAACGAAGGACAGGCTCGCCGTGTATTCTACGGTGCCATGATTACCGAGGGCATCATTGCTATGATATGGGCTGCAGCAGCTTTGCAGTTTGCTAACGAACTCGATGTAGTAGGCAACACACCTTACGAGAAGATATATAACGCCATGCTTGACGAGACTGGAGCTATCAATCCAGCTATCTTCGTAAACAATATCTGTAATAGTTGGCTTGGAACATTCGGTGCTGTCATCGCTATTCTCGGTGTTATCATCGCCCCTATCACTACTGGCGACACCGCCTTGCGTTGCGCACGACTCATCCTTGCCGATATGTTTAAGGTGAAGCAGAATAAGATTATCAAGCGTTTCTTGCTCTGTCTTCCTATCTTTGCAATCAGCATTGTTCTGCTGTTTGTTAAGTTCGACGTATTGTGGCGTTACTTTGCTTGGTTCAACCAGACTTTCTCTATCTTCACATTCTTCACCATCGCCATCTATCTGGCTAAACGAAACAAGCCGTATCTCGTATCTGTAATACCTGGAATGTTCATGGTGGCGGTATGCGTAACATACCTCTGCATCGACAAGTATAGTTTCGACCTAGGACAACAACTATCATACCTCATCGGCGCAGGCTGTGCCTTCGCCACCCTCGTATGGTTTATGATATGGAAGAAAAGGAATTTGCATAATTAATGCCATTCCTTTTCCACCCACTCCGCACCATTCTGCAATACAAGGCTATTGCAGTTCGTTAAAAATCAAGGCGTATTCTAAAGCTTCTATCAACGAGAAGCTTTAGAACACGCCTTAATATAATCTTTTGATGAGTCTGTAACAACAAGCACTCTGTCTTCTCCCGACATATAAGGGGCATCATACTGGAAGTTAGTTATCTTGTTATCAAACTCACCGATATATTTATATTCGCCGTTCTGCGGATTATACCACCACGCTTCCTTCTTTGCACCACTGATTTTCGTAAGGTCTATCTGCATAGGACGGGCACTATAGTTATAAACAAGGATATAGTCTGTGCCACGAGTGGCTGCAAGACGGTCGTAACGATATCCCTCATCACCAACAATAACACTCTGGTCGGGCACACGGCTAAGGTAAGGCAAACTCAACATAAGCTCCTTGAGATATTTCATTTGGTTATATCCAGGGTCTTCAAGTGCTTCATACCAAGGTTTCTTGCAGCCATATCCGCCCCCGTTGCCAGGTTTATGGAACTGCATTATGGCATTGTTACCATAAGTATGTCCGAATGAGCCAGCAAAGACTGACCAATAAGCATAGCGACGCACGTCGCAAGCCTGCCACAGAGGCTGTGTAGTATCGTGCAAACCATGAGGAATACCCTCGTAACTCGGTTCTCCATCTATCACAGGCTTAAGTGGAGTCATCGACAAGCTCTTCTCTACATATCGCCAGTTGTCTTCTTCCTGATTAGTTACGCTCTGGTCGCCATCGCCTTTCTTCTGTCCGTAACGGCGATGCCCACTTTGAAACATATTAAAATCTAGCCACTGGCTATCGTTCCACCATACTGCCGATAGCGTTCTGCCGAAGGGATGGAATGTCATAAGATGATTTTTGTCTATGCTTTTGATTGTTTCAGCAAGAGCCGTCCATACCTCTGGCTTGACATCACCTTTAATATCTCCACCGATAATCCATACTATATTAGGAGAATTCTTATAGCGGTTGGCAAGAAATCTGCCGTAAGCCTTAGCCTGCTCCACGTTCATCTTGCCGTGTTTTACAAGCCCGCCCCAAATGCAAACCATACCTACATATATGCCGTGGTCTTCGGCAGTCTTGATAATATAGTCCATATTACCCCAATAGCTCGACGCACGTTTGTCTTTTTCTACGTTTTTAAAGTTGAAACCATCAGGCATGGAGCTTTCTCCATATACATTTGTTGCAGGGACACCATTCACTGTCTGCACCTGAACGACATTATATCCAGCCTTTTCGCAACAGCCCAGATAATAGTTTATCTCACTTCTGTCAAGTTTTTGCGGTAGTAACCATCCCGTATCTCCTAGCCAAAAGAACGGCTCGCCGTTTTCGTGTATTAAGTAACGATGATTATCTGAGACTTTAAGTTTGCCGTTATCCCAAGGCATCTTTGCCGTTGCACCCAAAGATAATACCGCAACGACAAGCATAATAATGACTCTTTCTAAGTTTTTCATTCTTATTGATAATTAGTAGTTTCTTTTATGACGCATCATCTACTGGGATTGTACTATTTAGGGAGGGGCAAAAAGTTCACTACGGAGCAACAATTTATCATACAAGTGTTTGCCGTTAATCAATTAATTTCTACTTTTGCATCGTAATAATAAGGAAAAACATTTATTATGAGAGTGCTGATTGTTAACACAAGTGAGAATACAGGAGGAGCTGCCGTTGCCGCCAATCGCCTTAAAGAAGCTCTTAACAACAACGGAATTAAAGCAAAGATGCTTGTTAGAGACAAGCAAAGCGATGACATTACCGTGGCGCAGCTACCTAAATCATGGCGTACAAAATGGAATTTCCTATGGGAACGCTTCTCTATCTTTATGCGTCTGCACTTCAAAAAAGACAATCTGTTCCTGATTGACATTGCTAATGCTGGTACAGACATCACAAAGACAAGAGAGTTTAAGGAGGCGGATGTAATACATCTCAGTTGGATAAACCAAGGGATGATGTCGCTGAAGGGTATAAAGAAAATCCTTGAGAGCAACAAGCCCGTGGTGTGGACAATGCACGACCTATGGCCAGCCTCATCTATATGCCATTATGCACGCCAATGCCACAACTACGAAAGGCAATGTGGCAACTGTCCTCTACTGCCAGGAGGTGGGTCGAGAAACGATATCTCAGCACGTACATGGAAGAAGAAAAAGAAGATTATCGAGAAACATAGCATCCTCTTTGTAACGTGCAGCAAATGGCTTGCCGCTAAAGCTAAGAAGAGCGGACTGCTATCTGGGCAGAAGATAATCAGTATCCCTAACCCTATAGACACAAGAACTTTCTTTAAAGAGAACAAAGAGGAAGCCAAACTTTTTGCAGGACTTCCTGCTGACAAGAAACTCATTCTTTTCGTATCGCAGCGAGTTACTGACAAGCGCAAAGGCATGGAATATTTCATCACGGCTATAAACAAAATGGTGGAAGCACACCCAAAGATGAAAGACAACTATGGCATTGCGATACTTGGCGGAAAGGCTGACGAACTTGCAGAAAGGCTTCCACTACCGTCTTTCCCTATAGGCTACGTGGCTGACGAAAAGAAGATTGCAAGTATATATAATTCTGTTGACCTATTCGTATTGCCCTCGCTTGAAGACAACCTGCCCAATACAATAATGGAGGCTATGGCATGCGGTGTGCCATGCGTTGGATTCAACACTGGTGGAATACCAGAAATGATCGACCACATGAAGAACGGCTATGTGGCAGAATACAGAAATTCCGAAGATTTGGCAAGGGGAATATTCTGGACTCTTGCGGAGGCTGACCACGAAAGCCTAAGTAATGAGGCTATAAAGAAGGTGAACCTCTGCTACTCACAACATTCCGTTGCCATGAAATACATTGAAGCATACAATCAGGCTACGGCATTAAAAAGATATAAGCTATGAGCAACAATATGATAAAAATATCTCTTATCACCATTACATATAATGCGGAGAATGTTTTAACACCAACTCTTGAAAGCGTTTTCAAGCAAACATATCCCGCAATAGAGCATATAATCATCGACGGAGCATCTACCGACTCTACAGTAGATATGGCGAAAGAATATATGGAGAGTTCGTTCGCATCTGACAATGGGCATGAGGTGAGAATGCTCGTGGAGCCTGACAACGGAATATATGATGCCATGAACAAAGGATTGGCTATGGCTACGGGAGACTATATATGTTTCCTCAATGCTGGTGATACGCTTCACGCAAAAGACACGATAGAGAATATCGTAAAGAATACCTGTATAAACACTGATATTACGGAAGACGGAGGGATAGACAAATTGCCTGCCGTGCTTTACGGCAATACGGATATCGTAGACGACAACCGCACCTTTATCTCGCACCGACGCCTCGCACCACCTGAAATACTAACATGGAGGTCGTTCAAATATGGTATGTTGGTTTGTCATCAGGCATTCTATGCAAGAGCCGACATAGCCAAGAAGATAACTTTCGATACCTGCTACCGCTTTTCTGCCGACTTCGACTGGTGCATAAGAATAATGAAAGAGGCTGAAGGGATGAGTCTTCCGCTCGTAAACGCACATGCTGTGCTTGCCGACTATCTAAAGGAAGGCACCACAACAAAGAACCACAAGGCTTCGCTGAAAGAGCGTTTCCATATAATGGCTAACCACTACGGACTTGCTACGACATACCTTTTGCATGCATGGTTCTTAGTCAGAGCCGTCATCAAAAGATGACGTGCTTAGTGGCTTTTGGAGCATTACATAACAAAAGGTGGAAATAAATGAAAAAAAATCTTTACCTTTGCATATTGTTTACAAAAGGCTAACTTGCCTTGAAAGGCAATATTCAATTCGACGCATATTAATGAGAAAGGAACTAACATTTATTTTCACCATCATCATAGTACTTGTCATGATTATGACAAGTTGTACGCTATCGCCCAACAAGTCATCCGAAACTTATCAAATTGACGATACTCAGCCTGCGCCTGACGATATGGAAACGGTGGAAGAGATAAAGCAAACGCTGCATTTCGACTCTGCTGACGATGCCATCAGATACATGAACGAATCTAAAGATGCGCAACTGTATTCACAAGGCATACTGCCGCAAATGGCTGTTGATAGCATGGAATACTGCCAAAAACTGCTTAACAGCGAATATGACTACTTTATCATCGTAGATAAACAGGTCATGAGGGTTAAACTCTATGACCATTACGGCAGACTAAAGAAGTCCTACAAATGTGCATGTGGTAAGAACTACGGAAACAAACGTAGCAAGGGCGACTGTCGCACTCCTGAGGGCTTCTTCCAAGCTGGTAGTGTAAAGAACAGTACCAACTGGCATTATACTGACGAGAACGGCAAACGGAGCGAAAAACCTGGGCAATACGGTCCGCGCTTTATACGCATCATCACTCCAGGATATAGTTCCACAGGTATTCACGGCACTGATGCTCCATGGTCTATAGGAGGAAGAAGGAGCCACGGATGTATCAGAATTAAGAACGAAAACATATTGGAACTCGCCGACTACGTAACGAAAGGTATGCCCATCATCATCTTGCCAAGCGATAAAGACAAGGAGGTGAACGAACGAGAGATGAACCCGAACCATGAGGAGACTAACAAGAACGACTCCTTAGACGCTCTTTTACAAGAGAATAATGCTATGGAAGACCATTCCATAAGCAATGCTGCCACAGACAGCATAAAGAATTAGAACATCAATTTATATATTATGAGAGGATTGGTAAGAAACATTTTTATCTGCATGACATTGCTTCTCGCATCTGTCAAGGCAAATGCACAATACGACTTTATACGTCCTGTTAAGGATGCCATACCTGGGGGATACAACTTCTGGGTGTATACACCTACAGAATACTACTATACCCTCGAGGAGACTCCCGTTATCATCTTCCTGCACGGACAGAGCCTCTGCGGAAGAGACCTCAACAAGGTTAGACGCTACGGACCTCTCGATGCCATAGTGAAAGGCAGACAGGTGGATGCCCTTGTGGTGGTACCACAGAACCCTGGAGGCGCATGGAGTCCAAAGAAGATTAACGACGTTTTGGAATGGACTAAGAAGAACTATGCCTGCGACTCCACACGTGTTTATGTAATAGGGATGAGTCTCGGAGGATACGGCACTCTTGATTTCACTGGCACTTACCCTGACAAAGTGGCGGCAGCACTCGCCATGTGCGGTGGTTGCTCATTGAAAGACCGTAAGCCGTTGGGCAAAGTGCCGCTCTGGATTATACACGGCACAGCAGACCGTGCGGTGCCTATCAGTATGTCTAAGTCGGTTGTCAACGACCTTGAAAGCAGCGGCAACGACTCACGACTGCGCTACACATGGCTTCAGGGTGCCAACCATGGTGTGCCAGCACGTTTCTTCTATATGAGAAAGACCTACGAATGGCTCTTCTCACACTCGTTGCTTGACGAAGGCAGATCCGTAAACAAGGAAATAACACTCGATATGTCTGATGTGCCAAAGGCTTACCGCGACATGGACTATAAGTCGGCTGACCCTGAAACGGTTTACGAGACAACAATTAAATAACAAATATACACTATGTGTGTTATAAGGAAAGTGGCTGCTCTTACAGCACCACTTTCTTTCCGTTTATGATATATATTCCTTTATCCAGTTCTTCTACTCTGTTGCCCACATATCTGCCGTCAATAGTATAGATACGGGGTTCTTTCGTATTCTCTTTCTCCATAACATTAGATATTCCCGTAGCCGAAGATTTCGCAATATCTATACAATCGGTACGCATACGCTGATTGCCATCGGTACAGAAGTTTATACGTATCTCATCACCACGCTTAAGACTTATATTCTTAGACACATGAGTAAACATATCCTTACCGTTAACCGAAGCTATCCAAGTATCCTGTTTCGTCTCGTTAACATATAGGATATACGTTCCGTTCTTCTTTTGCCAATCGAAGAATGTGGTGGTGATATCGCAGTCTGCATCCTCATCACTCCACACCACGCTCATACTTCCAGGTCCTGCCTCACCAACAACAGCTTCATCACCAGAGTAAGAAAGATACTCTGAGCCTTTCTCTATATAGGCTATACCATTGAGTGTAGCGTCTTCCATCTCTGTCCTGCCAAATGCGACTTCCTTCTTATCTGACGAGAATGTCCATACATCACCCGTTATAACCTCACCATTTTCCTTTACGCCATCAACACGCCACGAATACTGCTGACCATATTTAAGCACACCTGGATTTATCTCTGCTTTTGATGTTTCGCCCACTATATCGTTGTCGCTCACCTCTGAGCCTTCGCTGAGGTATACTCTATACGACTTTACATCGAAGCCCTCTCTCCAACGCAGCATAATTGGGGTGCATGGTGTTTTATCTTTTAGGGCTTCACGCAGCTTTACATGCTCATCGCCATCTTCAGGCAAAGGTTTTGTGGCTTTATCTGATGCTGTGGAGAAGCTGTACTTTCTGCTTGTCAATGTTCCCGATGCTGTTTGTACTTGGGCATACCATACATAGTTTGTTGACGGTTGTAGCTTTGTTTCTGCGTCATACTTACAGTAGGCTTCTGTACCTCTCTCCGACAACATATATGTATAAGACGTGGCACCATATACGGAACCGCATTGCAGCGTATTGCCGTTAAGCACATCTATTGCACCATTACCAGGAAACGGTATGATATCATTCTCGATACCCTCAACAGTTCCCATTTCTGCCGACAGTGCTTCTACGTCGTCAGCCTTTATCATATAGTCATCATAGGAATAGTATCTGTCGATGTCAAAGCCTACGCCTGTATCTTTTGTATTCCCCGACACATTAACGTACTTATTCCCTCTACTCAGGCAGTCGGCATAGTTTGCTGTTACAGGGTCTTCGCTATACATCTGCTGCAAGGGAGTCTTTGTGTTTTTAAAGAGCGAGTTCTCCACCACAACATGAGCTCTCGTATGATAGCCCACGCAATATGACTCGTTATTGGTATAATAATTATTGAACACGTGCCCCAGTCCGTAGCCGAAGCGAGGGTTACGCTGCGTGGTATTGTCAAACCAGCAATGATGATAGGTAGCCCTCTCCTTGCCATGGTCCTCAAAATGGTTTGTGCCAGAGTTACAGATAGACACCTTGTCGTGGTTGCTAAATTTCGTCCACGAGACAGTAAGATAGCTTGAACCTATCGTAAAGTCGAGCAAGCCATCAGCACTACTCGACAAGTCGCAATGGTCTACCCACACATGATGCGTGTTGCGAAAAGCCAAAGCATCAGGGTTGCAGTTTGTAATCTTTATATTTCGGATTATCACGTTCTGCTGCCCATTCAGGTCGAAGCCCACCTTGTTTAATGTAACGCCCTTGCCTGCGCCTACTATCGTCTTGTTGCTACCAACAGAGATATAATCTTTCACCCCCGCAGCACCTTCACCTATATTTCCCTTTCCCGTAATATCATTCTCTATTATTATCACGTATGGTGTTGAACCTTTGGCATAATCAGCCAACTGTTCCCTTGTCTGCACTCTCACCACCTCGCCTTGTCCGCCACCAGTGGTGCCGTTCAATCCGAGATCGCGATAGTTGGCAAAGCCTACGAGTCCACAATTATTACTGTTTTCTTGGGCTACTGCTTGCATACTTTCTGCTGCCAACATAGCAACAAGACCCCAACTAAGATTATTCATACTTTTACTGTTATTAGATTTATGGTGTAAAAGTACAAATAATAATGCTATGAAAGAAATTTAATTCTATCTTTCTGCTATCTTTCCTTTAGGCAGAGGCTATAAATGACTCTGATGATAATACTCTGCGAAAATCCTTGCCGCACTCTCCACCTTGGCCACGCAAGGACGCTTCTTGTAATATTCTGCTGTACGAGGCGATGCCACATAGCTTGACACGGCTTTCTCGTTGCCGTTAATTCCGAGAATTTCTGCACATATAATAGAGCCGTTCTGAGCCTTCGACTTGGCGAGCAGTTCCTGCACCACCTTATAACAAGCAGTCTTGCCATCACGATCGGCACCCTCCGTTTGTCCGCAGTCGAGACCTACGAGTATCACGATACCCGACACAGCACCGCACATCATCCTCATCCTGCCCACTCCGCCGCCGAAACCAGCACCTACACGTTTCGCCAACTCATCATCAACGCCATACAAATCGCCAAACGCCGCCACTACTGCCTGACAGCATCCATAGCCTTGCATAAAATAATCTACTGCCCGCTGCACACGTTTCTCCAACTCTGGAGACAAGTTATATGTCTGTTCCATATTCTACTTATTATTCTAAACCGATTGCAAATATAATCTATAATAAACAGCAACACAAACGAAATGGTATAAACTTGAGTGTTTTGCAATAGTATACACCAAAAGTTTTAGGAATACAATCCTAAAACTTTATAAAATTACTAAGTTTTAGGAACACAATGGAATAAATTTGTGTTCGCTGAATATATAAAGAAGTATGTAAAAGTTAGTTGATAGCTAATATTATTTTTTTGTTTCATCTATCAT